>JAGRJZ010000209.1 GCA_020442505.1 Alphaproteobacteria bacterium
TTTTTTGCCGGTCGTCGCCCTCGGCCATGACCCGGATCAACGGCTCCGTTCCCGACGGGCGGACAAGCAAGCGGCCACCGGCAGCGGACAGTCTTTCCTCGGCTTGTTCCAAGGCCGCCCGAACCCCGGGATCCTCGAGCGGCGCGCCCGATTCGTAGCGCACGTTGCGCAAGATCTGGGGAACCGGATCGAATAGGCGCAACACATCGCTCGCCTTCCGGTCTTTTTCCTTTACAATCGCCAGTATCTGCAAGGCCGTCAGAAGTCCGTCCCCGGTCGTGGAAAAATCTGCCAAAACCATGTGACCGGATTGTTCTCCTCCGATATTACAACCTCTCTCCCGCATGGTCTCGATAACGTAGCGATCGCCGACGAACGTACGGATCAAATCCAGATCGCGCGTTTTCAAAAACCGCTCCAGCCCCAGATTGGACATCACGGTCGCCACGATCGCCCCGCCTTGCAAAAAACCCTGCCGTTTCTTTTCGACGGCCAGAAGCGCCATAATCTGATCCCCGTCGACCCGGCCGCCGGTCTCGTCCACGACGATCAGACGATCCGCGTCGCCGTCCAGCGCGATCCCGATATCAGCACCTTCGGAGCGGACGGTTTCCTGGAGCAGCGCAGTGTCCGTCGCCCCACACCCCTTATTGATGTTCCGGCCGTTCGGCGCGACGCCGATGGACACAACCTCGGCCTCCAGCTCCCAGAGAAGCTGGGGCGCAACCTTATAGCCCGCCCCGTTGGCGCAATCCACGACGATCTTCAGCCCCTCCAGCGTCAGGTCGCGGGGAAAGGCCCGTTTCAAAAACTCCATATAGCGCCCCGGCGCATCGTCGATCCGCGTCGCTTTCCCCAGCGCGTCGGCCCCGGGCAGATCCGCGATCATGTCCCGGTCCATATGGCTCTCGATCGCCCGCTCCATCGCGTCGGGCAGCTTATACCCGTCCGGGCCGAACAACTTGATCCCGTTATCCTGATAGGAGTTATGAGACGCCGAAATCATCACGCCGACATCCGCGCGTAGCGTGCGTGTCAAGCGCGCGATCGCTGGGGTCGGGAGGGGGCCCGTCAGGAACACGTCCATCCCCATCGCCAGAAAACCGGCGGTCATGGCTTGCTCCAGCATATAACCCGATAAACGCGGATCCTTGCCGATCAAAGCGCGGTTCTTGTGCCCCCCGTTCCGGTTTTCCTGCTTAAGCATCAAGGCCGTCGCCATCGCAGCCTTCAGCGCCATATCCGCCGTCATGGGAAAGGCGTTCGCCTGCCCGCGAATACCGTCCGTCCCGAAATATTTGCGCATCGAATCCCCGGACATGCTAGAAATAATCCCGCACCAGAATTTCCGCGATTTGAACGGCATTGAGAGCCGCGCCCTTGCGTAGATTATCCGCCACGCACCAGAAGTTCAGACCGTTTTCGACCGTCGAATCTTCCCGCACGCGCGAGACAAACACATCGTCCTCACCCGCGATTTCGGCCGGGGTAACGTAAGCCAGATCGCTGTCCAGGTCGATCAACGTGACTCCTTCCGCGTCGCGAAAGGCTTTCTTGGCGGCCGCGGCGTCGATGTCATAGGCACATTCGACGTTGACATATTCCGCATGACCGATAAAAACCGGAACCCGGGCACAGCTCGCGGAAACCTTGATCGCGGGGTCGAGGATCTTCTTTGTCTCCGCGACCATTTTCCATTCCTCCTTCGTCATGCCGTCATCCATAAACACGTCGATATGCGGGATGACGTTAAAGGCGATCTGTTTCGTGAAATTGTCCGGGGTCGGGCTTTCGTTCATGTAGATCCCCCGGGTCTGATTGAACAGCTCGTCCATCGCGTCCTTCCCAGCGCCGGAAACGGACTGATAGGACGCCACCACCACACGTTTGATCGTCGCCAGATCGTGCAAAGGCTTGAGCGCCACCACCATCTGGATCGT
>JAGRJZ010000210.1 GCA_020442505.1 Alphaproteobacteria bacterium
TGGCGTGTGCTTGTTCCCGGCCCCTGGCAACCAGCGGCAAATCCGTCCGGCCGCCGACGCGGGTCGGAATCTGTCCAGGATCGAAGGTGTTGCCGTGCCGGGCGATGAGAAGGGTCAATGTCATGGCTGATGGATTTTTTGCAAGCGGGCCAAGGGTTCGATCTGTGTCATAAGGGTTCTGATTTCTTTGTCAAGCGCTTGCGACCGGGGGTAGTGAAGCCCTTGCTCCAAAAGGTCATAGGCCTTTGCCGGCGCGCCTTGCCGCATCAAAAGCGCCGCCAGACCGAGACGCGACTTGGCATGCAGGGGATCTTTGCCCAAGGCTGTTTCCCACGCGCTCAGGGCGTCATCAGGACGGCCCAGAATGAGTGCAAGTCGTGCCTGTTTATGATCGATCTCGGCCCAGGCGGGGTTGTGAGTCTCTGCGTCCGCTAAAAGCAGGCCGGCCCGGTCGGTCATGGCCTGACGCTCTTCGGACGTAAAGAAATCAGGGTTTTGCAACAAATCAATGTAAAAGCCGGCCTCCATGACCTCCGGATCGGGCAAGGTGGCCGGGCCGTAACGGCGCGCATGCGCCAAAGCGGCTAAGAAGTCGGCTGTTCGCCCGCTTTGAATCGCCTGTTTGGCCTGAAGGGTGAAATACGTTCCGGCCGCGCTGGTGATCGTCATCACAGCGAAAAGACACAGAAACCCCGCGAACAAAATCGGCGTGACGCGTCGCGCCGGAAGCTCTTTGAAGGAGACGCCTTCCGGAAGTGCCCGCGCCGTCGCCCGGTACCACACCGCAAACCAAACGGCGCAGGCGATCAGAATGCTCAGAATATACAAATGAAAGGTCGCATGGGTATGAATCGCGATGGCCAGAAGCGCGCAGAAGGGGGCGATGATCTCTCCGCGCAGGGGAGAGTCGGGGGGGAGCGCCCGCAGAGCGCGGATCGTGCGCCAAAGAACCGCGACGAGGAAGGTATAGAAAAGGAACGGCGCCGCAAGCCCCGCCTCGGCCGCGAATTGCAGCGGGTCGTTATGCACCCAGTATCCGGCGGAATTATCACGATCCGGGGCACGATAGGCCGGGTAGTAGCGGAAAAACGTGCCAAGTCCCGTGCCGATCAAGGGATGGTCGGCGATCATCTCCCCCGCCGCGTGCCAGAGAGAAAGGCGGGCCGCTACATTGGCCTCCGTTTGCGGCGCGAAGAAATCCGCAAAAGACTCGTCCCGGTGAGCGGTCCATGAAAAAAACGTCAAAAGAAAAATCCCGCAAACCAGAAGGATGGCCGTTCTTTTTCTGTCAAGAGCATGGCGTAAGACGAATAGCAAAACCAAAACCGCGATCAAAGCGGCGATAAGTCCGCCCCGGCTTTCCGTTGCCAGAAGCCCGGCAAAGCACAAGAACGCCCCGAAAGCGGTATAAAAAGCGTCTCTTTTAGGACTGTTTTTGTCCATGGATACGGCAAGCGCCGGAATTAATCCTAGGTTTATAAGCCCCGCGAGGGTGTTCGGATTCGGCAGGGGGCCGCTGGCTCGCGCGCCGGTCGTCAGATAGTCGAACACCGCCCAGCCCCCGAGAGCCGCCAGAAAAAACAACAGCCCCGCGCCGGCCAGGCGGATTCGTCGTTCCGGCTCCCCGCCGGTGAGCAGAACCAAAATCGTCAACGGAAAAGAGGTTATTACAAGCCACGTGACAAGGCTGGTGAAGGGGATGCTCGTCCAGGTCAGACTGACCGTCATATAAAACCAGAAAACAAAGAGCAGGATCACAGCCATTCCCGTCGGGATTCGGGTGTCCGGCCTCCGCAGGGCAGAGATCGTGCCCATGATTCCTCCCGCCACAAGGCATAACAGCGCCGGGGCATAGAAAAGATTCGCATATCCCGTAAAAAACAAGGCGGTCACGAATCCCGTTAAAACGAGCAGAGCGGAAAAAATGTCTGTTTTCTTACTGTGCATTATGTTCCAGGAACCTTTCCGCTCGTTCGATATCTTCCGGGGAGTCGATTCCGGCTTGCGCCAGCCCGGCATCCACGGCGATGGTCACGGTTTGGATCGGAATGTCGTTTTCCAGAAAGCGCAGCTGTTCCAGTCCTTCGAGACGCTCATAGTTCCCCTCCGGCAGGGCGACGAAACGCTTTAGCACATCGGTTCGATAGCCGTACAGCCCGATATGTTGATACACGGGTGAAAAATCGCCGTCGGCGCGCAGTGTTTCTTCTTTCCTGATCGCCGGAATGATGTTCTTCGAAAACCAGCGCGCCCGGCCGGATTCGTCGAGGATAGCCGTCGTCCCTGAAAAGGGGGTAGTCCTTTTTGCCTCTCGCAGCGCGTCCAGCTCTGCCCAGCGCAATTTGATAACAGGCGTGACGACCGCGATCTCAGGGTTGTCGGCGACGGCGTCCAGCATCATCGCCATGGCCGTGGGCGGCGTAAAGGGCGCGTCGCCCTGAAGGCTCATCAGGAAATCGAACCCGCCGTCCGCCGTCTCCGCAGCCTCCAGAACCCGGTCCGACCCCGTGCGGCAGCGATCCGAGGTCATGATGCAATCCACCCCGATCGCTGCGCAATGGTCCGCAATGCGTGCGTCTTCCGTCGCCACCATCAGGGAGACGTCCCCGCGCCCCGCCGCCGCGGCCCGTACAATCTCCACGACGCGGGAAAGCATGGACCGCCCGCCGATCTTCGCCAGCGGCTTTCCGGGAAAGCGGCTCGATCCGTACCGGGCGGGAATGATGATGGCTGTTTTCATAGGGGTATCAGGCTTTGATGATAGAGATCGTGTCATATTGCCACATTTTTTATCGTGAGTCAGGAGTGTCAGGCGTTCGCTATAGGCTTGCACGATCAGAATCCGGTCAAACGGGGATCGTTTCCCAGCAACTTAATTGTCCATAAGGCTGGTTTAGCTAAGCTTGGTTCGGCCTGTCAAGGATGCCGCTTCACCCACCACGTTTCCTCTACCGGCAGGCCATAAGGCGGGGGGGTGTCCGGTATGCCGAACTTGTCCCAATAGGCCACGCGCCACGCGGCGATGTGCCAGTTGGGGACCAGATAATATCCCCATTGCAAAACCCTATCCAGCGCGCGACAGCGCAGGACCAGCTCCTCCCGCGTCGGGGCGCCGACGATCATCTCCACCAGCGCGTCGACGACCGGATCCTTGACCCCTATATAATTACGTGATCCGGGCATGTCGGCTTTTTCGCCGCCCCAATATTCACGTTGCTCGTTGCCGGGGGAGTTACTTTGGCCGAAGCTCTGGACGGTCATGTCGAAATCGAAATTGTTCAGACGGTTCTGCAGTTGCGCGGTGTCGACCACGCGAAAGCGGGCATCGATTCCGATCCGTTTCAGGTTTTGTACAAAGGGAGCGATCCAGCGCTCGAAAGCCGGATTGCTGTCGACGAATTCGAAGGATAAACGCACGCCGTCTTTTTCCCGTACGCCGTCCGGCCCCATAACCCATCCGGCTTCGTCTAAAATCCTTATTGCCTCACGTAAGTTACTGCGATTATTGCCAGATCCGTCTGTTGTGGGAGGGGCATATTCCCGCGTGAACAGCTCCGGCGGCAACCGGTCGCGGAAGGGGGCTAGAATTTCCAACTCTCGTCCCGTCGGTACCCCACGGGCAGCCATCTCGGAGTTGGAAAAATAGCTGCGGGAACGCGTATAAGCGTCAAAGGCGAATTGCCTGTTCGACCATTC
>JAGRJZ010000211.1 GCA_020442505.1 Alphaproteobacteria bacterium
TGATGTCCTCAAGGTTGATCCCGCCATAGGTCGGCTCCAGCGCGGCGACGATATCGACAAATTTATCAACATCCAGCTCATCCACCTCGATATCGACGGAATCGATATTGGCGAATTTTTTGAACAGGACCGCTTTGCCCTCCATCACCGGTTTGGAGGCCAGCGCCCCGATATCGCCCAGCCCCAAAACGGCCGTCCCGTTGGTGATCACCGCCACCACGTTCCCGCGCGCGGTGTAGTCCAGCGCCTTGATCGGGTCCTTTTCGATTTCCAGACACGGCACCGCCACGCCGGGGGAATAGGCCAGCGCCAGATCCCGCTGGGTCTCCATGGGTTTCGTGGCCCGGATCTCGATCTTCCCGGGCTTGGGACAACAGTGGTATTTCAACGCGTCATCGTGAAGGGGGTCTTTTTGGGTCATGAAGGGGTCCTTGGGTTAAAATCTCTCTTTCGCAAAAGCACGGCCAGAAGCAATTTTCAAATACTTTTCAAAAGCGATGGCCCCGACAGAGATGGAGGCTGGTGCGGTCGAGAAGAGTCGAACTTCCACGGGATTGCTCCCACAGCGACCTCAACGCTGCGCGTCTACCATTCCGCCACGACCGCATAAAATGGTTTCGGAGGAATAGCAAATCATCCCCCCCGGCGCAAGCGCGAACATCATTGCGCTGCGGCAAGGCCGAAAGAAACGGTATGGCGGCGGAATTTTTCTCTGTAGGCTTCGTGCCCTGTGTGTTAAAAATATAAATATCGCAACCGCCCACTATTTTTTGACCCATGATGCCTGAAACCGCGCCGCCGTCCGAATCCCTGTCCTCCGAATCCGTTGCCGCCTGGCTGACGGCCCACCCGGATTTCTTCCGCAGGAATCCGGACGTCCTTGAATCCATGGACCCGCCCGAACAGCGGCAAGGCCGAAAGGTCGCCGATTTCCAATACTACATGACTCAGCGCGCCCGGGCCGACAGAAACGAGATCCTGAGCGAAGCCCGGGAGATTGTGGAAACCTCCCGCGCGAACATGAACAACCAGGCCCGCATCCACGAATCGGTCTTGCGTTTGCTCGACGCGCATAGTTTCGACGAGCTGATCCAGACCGTCACCATGGACCTGGCAACGATCCTGAACGTGGATATCATCACGCTTTTGATCGAAACGGACGGCGCGACCCTGCCCCGCCAGACCTATCCGGGCGTCAGGGTCGCGGCGCGCGGCACGATCGAGCATCTGACCGACAAACAGGACGTCATTCTGGAATCCGATATCAGCGGAACGGAGCTGCTTTACGGCGAGGGCGCCGGCCTTGTGCGTTCTCACGCGGTCTTGCGGCTCCAGGTCGGGCCCGACACGCCGCCGGCCCTGATCGCCTTCGGCAGCCGCGACCCGCGTGCCTTTGAAAAAGGGCAAGCCACGGACCAGGTCCAATTCCTGGCCCGGACGACGGAAAAGATTCTCCGCCTCTGGCTCCAACAATAAGGGAAAAACCTACGTAATCGGCGAATCGACCTTCGTCGGCAGGTCCGTAGCGATCGGCTCGTCGTCGAGCATCTCAATCATCCCGCCCGGCTGCACCGCGAAATTCGCGATAAAAAGCGCGTCGGAATAGAACACGACCCCGTCGCACAGGAAATAGCCCTGGTCGTTCTTGCCTTCGTAGCTGGCGGGACGAATCGTCCCGGCGATGACCGTGCGGGTCTTATCGTCCATGTCCCGCGGCAAATCGGGGCTGTCGATGTCCTCGGTGATCAGGAAGGGCCCCTCCTCTCCCCGGACGAAGTAGCAAAAGAACCGCAGATAATCGAGGACGTTTTCCTCTGTCACCTTGATCGGCGCCTGGGCGTTGACTTCGTGGATGGGCGGAGACGTCCCGTTCAGGCGGAACAAATTCCCGTTCATCGTCAGATAATACAAATTGAGATTATGCGGAGTCCAGCTGGTATCCTTCAAGCGGACCAAAACAACCTGCTCGTAAAACGGCAAGGGGCGCCACGCGACCTGGGTCGTCTGCGGAGCGGTTTTATACTTCCCGTCCACGGGATTGACCTGCTCCAAAAACCCGACCAGCTCGTCGCCCGTCACGGCGTTCCAATTATTATCGTCGTACATGTCGTTCCTGTTTTCGTTAAAAAAAGAAGCTGCGGCTATCATGCCAGAGCGACGCCAGAGTGCAAGCCGTTTTCTCCCTTTTTCCGCGAAAATGCGGCCGGGAAAAGATTGACAGCGCTCTGAAAAGCCGTTATAAGCCGGTTTCTATAGAAATAAAACAGAAAAAGCCCCCGGGGCGAAGAGGCCAAAGACCATGTCGACAAAACGTACGTTCCAGCCCAGCAACCTTGTCCGCAAACGCCGTCACGGCTTTCGTGCCCGCATGGCCACCAAAAACGGTCGTGCGATCCTGGCCGCCCGCCGGGCAAAGGGCCGCAAGCGCTTGAGCGCGTAGCCGGTCCTTGCGACGCATTTGCTCCTCACGGCGCTTGACGCCGATCAAACCGATGCGCCGGCGAACAGAACATGCGAACAACCCGCGAACACATGAAAAAATGGGGCCGTTTGAAAAAACGGTCCGATTTTTTGCGTGTCCAGCGTGAGGGAAAGAAATGGGTGTCCAAAAGCCTGATCCTTCAGGCAGCACCCGGGACGGAGGGAACGAGCCGCTTTGGCCTGACCGTAACGAAGAAAATCGACAAACGCGCCGTCATTCGCAACCGAATCCGTCGACGCCTGCGCGCGCTAGCTTACGACGTTCTGACGGAAAAGGCCTTGCACGGAACGGATTACGTCCTGATTGGACGACAGGACACTCTGGACAAGTCTTACGACGAAATGTGCAAGGAGCTGGCATGGTGCCTGAAACGGCTGGAATGTCTGAAGCCTTTCCCCACGTCGTGTAAGAAAAGAGAAGCAGGCCATGTCTCGCAATAAACCGAAAACCCGCGTCAAGACCGCGAAAGGACGCAAGCTGTCCTC
>JAGRJZ010000013.1 GCA_020442505.1 Alphaproteobacteria bacterium
CCGTTCCGGCACGGGATCGCATCCACCGCAGCCGTACCAGGGGTTACAGCGTAAAATACGGCGGAATCCGAGAAACAGCCCCTTTAAAACGCCGTGCCTTTCCAGTGCTGCGATCATATAGGCTGAGCAAGTCGGGTAAAATCGGCACTGGTTCCCGAGCCAGGGCGAGAGAAAGAAGCGGTAAGCGCGAACGGGTAGTTGAACGAGTTTCGTAAACACGAAGGTCTCAATCCCGCGTGGCGCGGTTCGGTCGGTCCAGCGGCGCAAAGCCGTAATGATCCAGCCAGCGCGTGTCGGAGTCGAACATGGTCCGCATATCAGGTATGGCATGTTTCAGCATGGCGATGCGCTCAATCCCCGTGCCAAAGGCAAATCCCTGATATTCCTCCGGGTCGATGCCGCAGTTTTTCAGCACGTTCGGATGAACCATGCCGCAGCCCAGAATTTCCATCCAATCGTCGCCTTCGCCGATTTTAAGCGTGCCGGCGCTTTTGTCGCAGCGGATATCCACTTCCGCGCCGGGCTCGACGAAGGGGAAGAAAGAGGGCCGAAACCGCATAGGCACGTCGTCTACCTCGAAATACGCCTTCAGGAAGTCGTTCAGGCACCCCTTTAAGTGGCCCATATGGATATTCTTGTCGATCACAAGCCCTTCGATCTGGCTGAACATGGGACAGTGCGTCATATCGGAATCGCAACGATAGGTCCGGCCCATGACAATTGTCCGAAAAGGCGGTTTGTGCGTTTGCATGTAACGGATCTGGACAGAGGATGTATGCGTCCGCAAGACCTTCTTCGCGCGCTCGCCTTCGGCCTCCGGATCGTCGGGCATGAAAAACGTGTCCTGCATCTCGCGCGCCGGGTGGCCGGGGGGGAAGTTCAGCGCCGTGAAATTGTGCCAGTCGTCCTCAATATCCGGTCCTTCCGCGATGGTAAAGCCCATATCGGCGAAGATCGTCGTCAGCTCCTCTATCGTCTGGCTGATCGGGTGGATCGAACCCCGTTTTTCCGGGCGGGGGGAGAGCGTCACGTCCACCCGCTCCGCCGCGAGGCGCGCGTCCAACGTCTGTTTCTTCAGGGCCTTTTCCTGCTGTGCGATCAGCGCCGCGATATCGTCTTTCAGCGCGTTCAGCGCCGGGCCGACGGTTTTGCGCTCGTCCGGGTTCATGGCGCCGAGGCCTTCAATCATCTCCGTCACGCGCCCCTTTTTTCCGAGGGCCCCGACCCGCGCCTCGTCAAGCGCCTGTAAATCGTTCGCTGCCGTGATCAGGGCCGTGAGTTCCTCTTTCAAAGCGATAATGGTCTGCGTCATGTTACTCATACGTTTTTGTTTTTAAAAAATTTTTCAAGTTTATCAGTTTTGGTATTCAATTTTTGAAGGGGGGGTAATTATTATATATAATTTTATCCCCTCCCCGCGCCCCCTCAAGAATATAAGCTAAAATTCCTATTTTGTTCGGCGATAACAGCGCCTTTGTAGCACCGGCGATTCCTTTTTTCAAACCGGGAATGTGACGGGGAAGGAAATTCTCGACGCCGAGCTTGTTTACGGTTGGAAGTTCCACGTTTTCTCAAGAATCGGGAGAACTTCGGACAGACGGGAAACGATGTGATCGGGGGCAAGGGCTTTAAGCCGTTCCTCGCTGAGTAGGCCTCCGGTGATGGAAAAAGTTGTCAACCACAGATGGCGGCCGATCTTGGCCTCTTCGTTCGTATCGCCGATGATGAAGGCGTGATCAGGGGTAAAGCCATGCTCATCCATATAGGCCTGAAGCCGTTCTTGCTTATTCATTGCGCTGATATAGGAGGCATCGTATTCACGATTACAGGATATTCCCTGAAACAACGACAAAAGAGAAAAGCGTTCCAGCTGGACACGGACATGGTCGTGGAAATGATTGGTCAGCAGAAGACAATGAACGCCCCGATCGTTCATATCCTGTAACAATTCCCGTGCGCCGGGACGCAACCCAGCCTTTTCCGTTTCCCGATCGTGCGCGTCCAGAAAGGCGCTGGCGAGCTCTTCATGGCAGGAAAGAACATCGTCCGTTTTTATGCCGAGCGCGACGTAGGAATGAAGGATCGGAAAGGTGAATGCCTCTCTGTAGCGTTCCGCGGTAATCGGTTCATGGCCCAGAACGTTCAACGCAGCATTCGCACCCGCCAGATTGGCGACGAAATCGTCGATCAGCGTGCAGTTCCAGTCGAAAACGGCGAGGTACGTCATAGGCGCTTTATAAAGCGTAAAGCGAGGGTGCTGTCCACTTCTTCTTTCTTTCCGTCCCAAGAGGGCGTATGATGCCCTCCGCGGAAAACAAGAGGGGCGCCTATGACGGCCAACGACACCAAAAACGAAAAACACGGACAAAAAGCCCCGGAGGCCGGCGGGACGCTGGACATCTACCATTTCAAGAGCCGGTTGGATATGTTGCTGGCCGCGTCTTTTATTATCATCGTACTGTTGGTGTTGCTGCTCCTGACTCTGTGGAGCGGCGACAGCCAGGCCGCCGTTTTTTAGATTCCAACGTGGTTTTCCCTTGTTTTCTGTAAGAAAAAGCTGATAAAAACCGGCTTGATTCGACGTTTCAACCATAACCTCATCAACGGGAGGAAAAATCGATGCAATTGACGATCCAGGGAAAACAAATGGATCTGGGCGACGCGCTGCGGACCTATGTCACCGAAAAGCTGGAAGAGATTAACGGAAAATATTTCAACCATACCACGGCCGCCAGCGTGACCTTTTCGAAGGAAGGGCACGGACACGGGGCCATCCGGGCCCATATCTCGATCCGTGTCGGCAAGGACATCATGGTCATGGCGGACGGTACGGCGGCGGATCCTTACGGCGCGTTCGACGCGGCCGCCGAGAAGGTCGCCAAACAGATGCGCCGCTATAAAAAGCGCCTGCGCGACCATCACGAGCGTATGGAAAAAACTCCGGAATCCGAAGTCGTCAAGGCGCGCGACTACGTTCTGGCCATGAGTCCCGAAGAATCCGCGCAGGGCGACGATGACGGCGTGCCGGTTGGAAACGATCCGGTCGTCGTGGCGGAAATCACGACGAACATCCAGACCATGAGCGTCTCCGAAGCTGTGATGCGGATGGATTTGTCGGGCCAGAACGCCCTGCTGTTCCATAACGCTTCGCATAGCGGGCTGAACATGGTCTATCGCCGTCCGGACGGGAATATCGGCTGGGTCGATCCGGAAGGTAACGGGCAGGCGGTCGCAGCCTGATTTTTTGAAATTTTATTGCTTTTTTTGCTTTTTATCGCTCTTTCGAAAACCCCTTGTGAAAATAAGGGGTTTTTCTTTTGAAAATACAAAAATATCAATATTAGCAAAGGCTTAACAATGCGGCGCCGGAACAAAAAGGCTGGCGCGGTTGTGCTCAACCATGATATTTGTCTTTCTGTCCTTACCGAGACAGGGGAGATGTCTTCGATGCTCGCGACCATCCGTGAACAACTGCCGGTTGATATTTTGTTGCCGTCCTTGCGCGTGATCAGCCGGCGTCAGCTTTACCGCGAATTAGCTCACCGGGTTGCACATTTTGCTCATATCGCGCCGGAACGCCTCGAGGCCCGTCTGATTCACGAGGAAACCCGGGAATGTTACGGTGTAGGGAACGGGGTTGCGATTCCGCATTTGACGGTTACCGAATTGACCCGTCCGGTTTTGCTCTGCGCCCGCCTGCTGCATCCGATGACCATGGACGCGCCGGATTTGCGGCCGGTCGATCTGGTGTTTTTGGTGCTTTCCCCCGCCGCAGACGGCCGCCCCCGGCATTTGCAACGTCTAGTGCACGTCTCGCGTCTGCTGCGGCACCCGCATTTCCGGGAACAGCTTCGCATGGCGGATACAACCGACGCGATGCAGGCGTTGTTCTTCGATCCGGAACGTTGCGTGCTCGCGGCATAGGGACCGTTTTTCTGTCGGCCCGGGTCGATTTTATTTGACATTCTGAAAATTCCTGTTATAGGTGACGTGTCTTTTCCGTTTGGGGGCGGTTTTTGTGATTCAAAACCCGCAAGGAAAAGAAAAACAAAGGGTTCACCGGCGCGTTTATGAGTGCGCCCGGCGCTTTTTCGCGCATCCTTTTTATCCCCAAAAATGACATAAAAGAACAAGTTTTGGAAAAGGAACAAAATTTTCAAAAACACTCCTTGCCCTAGTATGTGTTGCGAAAGACCTTTTCCAAATTAAGAAAAGCCGGTGCCTGCGTCTCCCCAAGGGCCCGGCTTTTCGCCTTTTATACTCACTCCATTTAAAAAGCCGGCGATTTTCTTTTTTTGATGGAATGAAGCATTGCCAAAGACAACGATGCTGGGATTTGCAAGGCGGGGCAGGAATTGTTTTTCCAGCGGTTCGATGGCGATCTGAACAAGGGAAAGTGGGGTTTGTTCGGCGTGCTTTATCG
>JAGRJZ010000212.1 GCA_020442505.1 Alphaproteobacteria bacterium
GCTTTCCCGGCGATAAGGGGCTGGAGTACGTACCGTCCCTGCAGGACAAACAAATTCTCTGGGGCCGCGCGCCGGAATGATTACGCTTCCAGTCTTCTAACTTCGACAGAAGCAGCGGGTTGGGCTTCAAAAGCTTCCGTTAATTTTAAACTTCTGCGTCCATGATCTGCTATAGTCGCGGCTCGCGTTGCAAGAGCCTCAAATTGTTCCGGGGTGGCAACGGCGGCCCTTTCCTTGGCTTGGTCGAAATAAGACCGGGCTGTGTCGAATTTCCGTGTCAGTCTTGCAAAATCACCTGCTTTTAGATCGGAGGCCAAATTTTCCGTTAATGCGGCGGCCAATTCAGACAATTCCTCTGCCGCAATTTGAAGGCGTTCTTCGGAACCATCATATTGCTGGCGAATCTGACGCGCATAACCTCCCATATCCCGTTGGATATCATCTGCATATTCAACGCTAAACCGTGAAACGGCTTCCTGAATTTCTTTAAAGTCCGGAGCAACAACCGTCTCAAGGACAAAGGCCTCCATGGCTCCGTTTCTGGCTTTTTCGGCCAGACTGGGGATTTGGCTGTGAGTCAGAAATAAAAGGGATTGCAGTCCGTAAAATGCTTTTTCCACCGGATTTCTTTCCGATTTATAAGACCTGTAAAAATCCTGATAGTCCAGTCCGCTAGATTCGATATGTTGTTCATCAAAAGAAGCGTCGATAGCGCCGAGAAGGGTCTGGATTTCTACGTCAGAGGCAGAGGAATAGACGGCAACGAAACCTTCTTTACCTTCGTTTCCGCCAAAACATGCGGCCAGTTTCCTGAGTTGCTCAACATCTTTTGTTTCTGCAACCCGCCTGACTGCCTCTGCGGTTAAGGCGGTTCTTTGGCGGCCCTTATTGTCTTCTGCGGCCCGTTCTGCGTGATGTTTATCTGCATTGTGGCGTCTTTCACTCAATTTTTGTTCTAATTCTTCGAGTTTCGGACATAAATTGTTGGGAAGAAATTGACTTTCTCTTGCCAATGTCAACCACTCCGAAGCCTTGCTCACAAACTCGTTTCTGACATAAGCTTCATTAGGTGTGGTCACATGTGCTATTGATTGTTCCAGGAATTCAGACGTGTTCTTACCGTATTGCTCCTGCAAAAATTCATCAAATTCGGTTTCAATAAACTGAACAATTCCTTCGGTTTCTTCATGATGCGTATAAGGCGTTTGAATCTCACGAGCCGCCAGAAAACGCATGTAGTCTTCAGGATCAAGTTCGACTCCGGAAAATTGTTCCATTTCTGTTACAACACGTCCTGTTTTTTCGAGAATTTTTTCATAGGCAGGCTGGCCGTATCGCGGTGATGTTTCCGTGGTGCTGAATGCAAGGTCGTTCAGAAGAGAACAATGAAAATCATCTCTACCTTCACGACGTTCCCAAGAGTCAGGGGCAGATTGGTAAAAAGGAAGTGACAAGGGCTCATATGCTTTGGCATGGCCCCGATAGACAATCAATTTGTCAGCAATGTGCCGGGCTAAATCCCAACTGGTCATACGCTCTAAATCCGCCATTTTTCCCTTGCGCTCAAAGTTACGGAAACAGTTAATGCCGGGCACAGTATCACAGCCCGTTTTCAAAAGTCAATAAAATTATGAAAAATTTAAAACGCTACCCCGACTGGCCGGAACGGCTGGCAAGATTCATTGATGCTGCCCGCACGAAGCCTTTTGTCTGGGGAAAGAATGATTGTTGTCTCTTCGCCATGGATTGCGTGGAGGCGATCACTGGTAAAGATCTGGCAGAGCCTTACCGGGGTTATCACAGCCAGATCCAGGCATTGCGGCTTTTAAACAAATGCGGCGGCGTAGCCGGAATCGCCGATGCTGTGGCGGCAAAATACGGCATTCCGGAAATCCAGCCTCTCACCGCGCAGCGCGGCGATGTCTGCCTGTTCGATATCGGCCGGGGCGATACGCTGGGGATCCGTGCCGGAGAGCATATTTTCGCGCCCGGTCGCGCGGGATTGATCGCCTTTCCTGCGCTGCAAGCCGTGCGTGCCTGGAGGATCGGGTAATGCCCTAGGTCGTTCCGGTCGTTCTGGGCGCGGTCGCGTCCAACTTCGTCAGCGGCGTAGTCGGCGGCGGAATCATCGGCTCCATCGTGGGCGGGCTCGTAGGCGCCGCCGTCGTATCCTTCACGGCCCCGATCTTCTCGCCCAAACCAAAGCAGCCGAAATTTACCGCGCCGTCCGTCACCTCGATTGCGACGGGCAGCCGTGGCCGCACGGAAATGGTGAACCAGCCGATCACGGCGCATCGGATCGTCTACGGCCAGGTGCGCGTCTCCGGCCCGCTTGTGTTTACGCACAGCCGCGCCATTGGCGGCAGCGACAAGCTGGACATGCTTCACTGGGTGATCGTATTGGCCGCCCATGAAGTTGAGGAAATCGGAGATATTCTGTTTAACGACGAAGTGGTACCGCTCGATGGCAACGGCGATGCCACGTCAGAACCTTATAAACGGGACGGCACGGTCTATGCCAGCGTTTATAAACATCTGGGTTCTAGCGATCAGCAGGCCGATCAGGTTTTGATTGATAATTCCGATGGCGGGTGGACGAACGCCCACCGCCTACGTGGTCTGGCTTATATCCACGCCCAGATGCGCTATGACGATAAAATCTATGCCAGCGGCACGCCGAATATCTCGGCCATCGTCAAAGGCCGTAAGGTTTACGATCCGCGCACCACAAGCACGATCTGGTCGAACAACGCCGCCCTGTGCGTGCTGGACTACCTCTTGTCCGATTTTGGCCTTGCTGCCAACGCCGATGAAATTGACACGAATTCCTTTATCGCAGCCGCCAATATCTGCGACGAGATCGTCGCCACGCTGGACGGCACGGAAAAGCGCTACACCTGCGACGGCGTGGTCGATCTGAACGATAATCCGCGCGATGTTCTGGAGCAGATGCTGGGAAGCTGCGCTGGGTACCTGACCTATACGGGCGGAAAATGGCGCTTGCAGGTCGGCGCTTATTACGAACCCGTCAAGACCTTCGACGAGAGCTTCCTGCGCGACGCCGTCGTCATGCGTCCGCACCGTTCCCGTCGTCAGCTTTTTAACCGCGTCAAAGGCGCGTTCGTCTCGCCGGATCATAACTGGCAGGCTACGGATTATCCGTCCGTGGCTTCGGATCTGTACATTGCGGAGGATAGCGGCGAAGAGATTATCTCTACGCTCGATCTGTCCTTTACCACGTCCCATACCATGGCGCAGCGCATTGCCAAAATCGCGCTGGAGCAAATCCGCA
>JAGRJZ010000213.1 GCA_020442505.1 Alphaproteobacteria bacterium
GCATCGCCAAGGCCTATACGACCCGGGTTGGCGAAGGCCCATTCCCGAGCGAACTGCACGACAATACCGGCACGCTGATCGCCGAACGCGGCCATGAATTCGGCACGGTCACAGGCCGTCCGCGCCGTTGCGGCTGGTTCGACGCCGTGCTTGTACGGCAGGCCGTGAAAATATCCGGGATCACGGGAATCGCGCTGACGAAACTTGACGTTCTGGACGGTCTGGACACGATTCGGGTTTGCGTTGGCTATACGCTGGACGGGAAGGCGGTCGATTATTATCCGGCCTCCCAAAAACATCAGGCCGCCGCCGTGCCGGTTTATGAGACTCTCCCGGGGTGGCGGGACAGTACGCAGGGCGCGCGGTCATGGAGTGACCTCCCGGCCGCCGCAGTGAAATACGCCCGCTATATCGAGGAGTTGATCGGGGCGCCGGTCGCGCTGCTTTCGACCAGTCCGGCGCGGGAGGACACGATTTTGATGAAGGATCCGTTCACGCGGGTTTAGGCGTGGGGATAAGGGACATTATGGACGAATCCGTCGACAACGAGCAGGAAGAGCAGCCCTCTGCCGCCGATCAAAAACGGTCCCCGTCCGGTGGCCGGAAGACAGCTCTCTTTCGGGAAAATATCGAGATACTGATCGACAAGCCTTTGTCCTATCTGGATCAGGGGCCTGCCAAGGCTTATCGGGCCCGTCCGAAGGGGGAGGCGACCGACGGAGTCTATTTCGCGCTTATTTGCGCCCCCGGATATCCGCCGCGCATGCGGACGGCGCAAAGCCTCGGGACGCTTGCGAGTCCGTCTTTGCCGCGGCTCGTGTCGTCGGGGATCATGTTTTGGCCGCCGGCGAAAGAAGAGCGCTATATCTTTTTGTATGAAAACAATCTGGGCAATCCCCTGATGCTCTCTCTTGAGGAGAGCGGAATCGGCTGGAAACCCGATAAAGTGATCGAGGCGATCATCAAGCCGGTGATCAATACCTTGCTCGATATGAGGGACCGGGACATTTTCCACGGCGCCATTCGTCCGACGAACATATTCGACGGCGGCGTCAAGAACGTCGAGCGGGTTATTCTGGGGGAATGCCTGGCGACGCCGCCGGGCGCGACCCAACCGGTCGATCTTGAGCCCGTCTACCGGGGAATGGCCGATCCGCTGGGCCGGGGCGTGGGAGGCCCCGATGACGATTTGTATGCCTTTGGCGTATCCCTTGCGATGATGTTGCGCACAAAAAACCCGCTCAAGGGGCTTACGGGTCCGGAAATCGTTCATCGCAAAATACAACAGGGCAGCTATACCGCGTTGATCGGGACAGAGCGTCTGCCGGGTCCGATGCTCGAATTGCTGCGGGGGTTGCTGTTCGACGACTCTTCTCAAAGATGGACCCTGAACGAAGTGACCGCCTGGCTCGACGGGCAACGGCTTAGTCCCAAGCAAAGCGCACGGCCGAACAAGGCGTCCCGTCCGCTTGTCTTCCATGACGAAAAATATTTGTGGCCTTCCTTGCTGGCGATGGATATGCACAAAGACCAGACCGAGGCTGTGCAACTGATTACAAACGGACAATTAGAGCAATGGATCGAACGGTCGCTTGAGGACAGTATTTTGATCAAGCGTCTGTCCGACGCGGTTGAATCTGCCGAATCCCACGGGCGCGGGGCCGGATATTGGGATCGTCTGTTGTGCCGGGTGTCCATCGCGCTGGATCCGAAAGCGCCGTTACGTCTGAAGGGGCTGAACATCCGTCCCGAGGGCATTCCCTACGCTTTGCTGCAGCGCTTTGTCCAGGGGGGCGATCTCCAGCCTTTCGTCGATATCTTTCAACAAAAGCTTGTGTCGTATTGGCTGAACGCCCAGATCGACACGCATAACGAGGTATTCGCGCTTGCGTCGAAATTCGAAAATTGTCGCGTTTTCATGAACCAGAAAAACAGCGGGTACGGGATCGAGCGATGTCTTTACTTTTTATGTCCGGATGCTCCGTGTATGAGCGACAAACTCAAGGGTTACTATGTCTACGATCCGCAGGATTTGCTCCACGCCTATGAAGAGATATCCCAACGCAGCGATCGTCCGAAATTTTTTATCGACCGGCATGTCGCGGCGTTCTTGTCGGTGAAGGAAAGAAAATGTATCGACCCGTATCTGGTGGAGCTGAACGCGCCGGAGGAGTACCTGCGCGTCATGGGAAATCTTGCGACGCTGGCCACCATCCAAAAACGGGAACGCATGGGCATGCTTCCGGGGATTACCGACTGGATTGCCGATTTGCTGGACCCTGTGTATGCTCGTTTTCACGACAAGGATTTGCAAAAAGACCTGCGTGAGAAAGTTTCCCAGTTCCGCAAAAGCGGCGATATCGGAAAAATATTCGCGCTGCTGGATAACGAAGACACAGCAAGGAAGGACTCGAACGGATTTCAAAGGGCGATGAAAGAGCATAAGGATCTGGACGACGAAGCGGTCCGGATCGAGCTCAATCTTTCTAAACCAGAGACTTTCGGGAAAAGGACCGGTCAGGAAGTCGCCGCGATTTTCTCGGCCGTTCTGGCCGGCATTATTATTCTGGCCTTTGCTTTCCTGGCCTTTAGCCAGAGAACCATTTTTTAGGGACATATATCATCGTGGGAAAAGCTGCACCGAAAGCCTCGCCAAGACGCCGTAAGAAATTCGGATGGAAGGAACGTACGATGCTGATCGTCGCGATGGTCATGGCCATTGTTTTTATGCCGACCTCCGTTTTGCTGACGGTGGCGATGATTCCGACGCTGGTCGCCGCGATCGCCGACAGGCACGGTTCCAAGGCCTTGACAGTCGGGGCGATGAATCTGGCCGGGACGACGCCCTTTTTGTTCCATCTATGGCTGGAAGGGCACCAGATGGACACGACATGGGAACTTGTTGCCAGCCCGCAAACCATCGTGGTGATTTACGGCGCCGCGGCCATCGGTTATGTTATTAATTGGTCGCTGGCGGGAATCGTTGCGACCGCGATCGTTCAGCGTTCCCGGGTCCGGCTGGCCGATATCCGGAAGCGTCAGGCTTATCTGGTGGAACGTTGGGGGGCGGAGGTCACCGGGGAATTGCCGCTGGACGAAGACGGATTTCCGATCCTGGCCGCCGGGCAGGACGGCAAGAACGAAGGATAAAACAGAGCCATGAGCAAGACATCTCACCTGATCGCCGATATCGGCGGCACCAACGC
>JAGRJZ010000014.1 GCA_020442505.1 Alphaproteobacteria bacterium
TGCTCTACCCCTGAGCTACCTGGGCAAACCGATAGGCGGGGTGTCGTCAGGGCTATGCTTATAAGAAACTTCGGAGCACCTGTCCAGTCCTAATTATGGGAGATTGCGATTTTGAAGACGCCGGAGAAAAGACCCGGCCCGCGGCCCGTCAGGGGCGCGCCGTCGCCATGGCTTTTTGCGTGTCGGCGATCTCACGCAGGACAAGTTTGGCGATCCGTTCGACGTCCGTCGCGGCCTCCGCGTTGGGCGATCGTGTAAGAATAGGGGTCTGGTGCCGGATAGCGTCCCGGACCCGCGGATCATGACGGATCATCCCCGCCAAAGGCGGGCGCAGGCGCAGGAAATTCTCGCACGCCTTAAGGAGAGTTTTATAGGTTTTTTCGCCCTCGCTTTCGCTGGGGGCCTGGTTGATGACGACGCTGATATGCTTGGACATGCCTGCGGCGTTGCCCAGCTTGATAAAGGCGTAAGCATCGGTCAGAGAGGTCGGTTCGTCCGTGCAGACCAGCAGCGTGCGCGTCGCGCTGGCGGAGAACATACGGACCGTCCGGTCCACCCCCGCGCCCAGATCGGCGATGACGACGTCGTATTGCTCCCCCACTTCCAGAAGCTGGTCCCGCAGGATCGCGAGACGCTGGCTGGGCAGGGCGGAGAGGGAGGCCTGGCCCGAACGGCCGGCGATAATGTCGAACACCCCGTCCTCGTAAGGCTGTACGACCTTGTCCATCCCCAGCCGGCCGCGGATCACATCGTTCAGATCGCGCTTGGGCATCAGCCCGAGCTGCACATCCACGTTGGCGAGCCCCAGATCTCCGTCGAACAACAAAACCCGTTTCCCCATCCGCGACAAGGCGTGCGCCAGCGTGATGGAAAACCAGGTCTTGCCGACTCCGCCCTTGCCGCTGGCCACGGCGATCAGGTTCCGGCCACGGCGAATCGCAGGCGCAGCGGGGGAGTCTGTCGAAGGTCTGTTGAGGGTCACTGAATCGTTCATTTTGTCTTTATAGCGCGTTTTCGGGTGGAAGGGGAGAGGGTAGCGTGATTTTTCGCCGTTCCGGGCATCAAAAACCGGGCCAACCGTTCCGGCGAGAGGGGCTGGAGACCGTCGGCGACCTTGGGCGTGTTGCTCGCGTCCGCGAAAAGGAGACTACCGTGATGCGCCGCCCCCAAAAGCCCCCCCAGCCGCCGGGCGATATCCAGCCGCGTCGGCAACAGGCTGCGCGCGCCCAGCGCCGCGTAGACGCGGGCCATTTCGCCTGATTCGTCCGCGTCGATCCCCCCCGGCAACACCAGAACGGGATCGATCGACCCCGCCGCGATCAGACGCGCCAGGTCGCGCATCTCGACGGGGTTAAAGGGGTTGAAGCCACCCGTGTCGATCAGGATCTGGTCCGCGCCGCGGGCCTTTTCGATCTCCCGCGCCAGCGTCATGGGTGTTTCGGCCTTTTGGAGCGGAATACGCAGGATTTTCGTGAAGGCCTCCAGCTGTTCGATTCCTCCGGCACGAATCGTGTCGGTAGAAATCACGGCCATGCGCAACCCCGCCATCACCCCGCGCGCCGCCAGCTTCGCCGTGGCCAGGGTCTTTCCTGCGCCCGGCGGACCGACCATCATAAAGGCGCGGTCAACCCGTTTTTGCGGCAGAGGGCGATAGGAATACAGATGCTCCAGCGCCGTCATCAGGGTCGTGTCCGCCCGGTCCATGCCAACAACGGAGGCGCAGGAGATAATGTGGTCGACGATCTCGTCCGGCACCGCGTGTCGTAACAGGACGTCGGTTAACGTCTCGATAATCGCCTGGGAGTCGTCTTCGGGCTCTGCGGCCGCGTATCCGTACCACCCTCGCTCTCCGCCGCCGGCCGGACGGTTGAAGGCCGAAAAATCGTCCGGAGAAGCGCTATAGGAGGAATCGTAGGATTCATAGGCGTTGTCCCGGTCTATGGCCGCGGTGACACGCACGGCCTTGCCGCGGCCTTCCTCACGGGTGGCGACGATCACGGCGTCTTCCCCGAGCGTCTCGCGAACCATGTGCATCGCCTCGGTCATCGTTTTTGCGTAGAATGATTTTAGCCGCATGGCAGATTTCTTTAGACTCGAATCAAGGTCATTGTATAGTTTCTAGAATCACAGTACCAGAAAAGAAATGGAAAATGCTATCCCCCCCATGACCGACGATCTTTTGAAAACATATCGCTTTGATCCCTTATCCGGCATGCCCCCGCGGCAGCTTGTGATCTTTCTGCACGGGTTCGGGGCAGACGGACGGGATCTGATCGGTCTGGCGCCGGAATTTGCGCCCTCTTTGCCGGAGGCCTTGTTTTTATCCCCCGACGCGCCGTTTCCCTGCGACATGGCCCCGTCGGGCCGCCAGTGGTTTTCCCTGGAGGATTGGAGCCCGGACTCCCTTTTGCGGGGGGTGCAAAACGCCGCGCCGCTTTTGACCGGTTATATCGCCCAGCAGATTGAAAAACACGGCGTCGTAACGGCGAAAACCGCTCTGGTCGGGTTTTCCCAGGGCACGATGACGGCTCTGTACGCCGGACCGCGTTATCCAGAAAAGCTGGCCGGTGTTTTGGGCTATTCCGGCGCGTTGATCTGGGAGGAGGGAGTGGACCCGGAGACCCTGCACAAGATCCCGGTCTATCTCGCGCATGGCGAGGCGGATATGGTCGTGCCGGTGCCGGCCTATGCCCATGCGGTGGAAAATTTGACCCAAGCCGGGTTTTCCGTCACGGGACATACGACGCCGGGCCTTCCCCACGGGATCGACGGCGCCGGGATCGTCGCTGGTCGAACCTTTTTGCAGCGTGTCCTTTCCACGTAGACCGCGCAAAAATCATCGAGACAAGCGGGGATCGCGGTGATATGGATGGGGGCCTGTGTATAATTTGAAGATGATAACGAAGACATATGTTTACCCTTGCCATTGCCGGCCGGCCGAATGTCGGGAAGTCAACGCTCTTTAACCGCCTGGCGGGGAAAAAGATGGCGATCGTCGATGATCGGCCCGGCATTACCCGCGATTGGCGGGAGGCCGATGGATTCCTGCTGGACCAACCGATCCGGATTATCGACACCGCCGGGCTGGAGGAGGCCTTCGACGACAGCATCGAAGGCCGTATGCGCCGCCAGAC
>JAGRJZ010000214.1 GCA_020442505.1 Alphaproteobacteria bacterium
CCGGGAAAATGCGCAAGAACCGCATACGCGTGCTGCAAGGCGATTCCGTGGTTGTGGAGATGACCCCTTACGACCTGACGAAGGGCCGGATTATCTTCAGGGAGAAATAAAAAGCCCTGAGAACCAGAGGATTTGATTAAAAAATGGCAGGCGAACTCCATTCCGGTCCTCCAGTGCTTCAATCTTCCAGTTCCCTCATTCTTGCCTCCGCCTCGCCGCGCCGGAAAGATCTTCTCGCGCAGATGGGAATCGTTCCTGATAAAATCGTGCCGGCCGCCATCGACGAAACCCCGAAAAAGGACGAATTGCCACGCCGGCTTGTGGAACGGCTGGCCCGCGAGAAAGCCCGCGCCGTCGCAAGAGACCATGCCGGGGCGTTTGTTCTGGCGGCCGATACGGTGGTGGCGGTTGGCCGGCGCATTTTGGGCAAACCGGAGGACGCGGCCGAGGCGGAACGATGTCTGGCCCTGCTATCCGGTCGTCGTCACAAGGTCGTCGGAGGGATCGCCCTGATCCGCCCGGACGGAACGCTCGCAAGCCGCGTCGTTGAAACCGTGGTGCGATTCAAACGCCTCGCCCCCTGGGAAATCAACCGCTACGTGGCCTCCGGCGCGTGGAAGGACAAAGCAGGCGGATACGGCATTCAGGAATCCGCCGAGTCCTTCGTCCCGTTTTTATCCGGTTCTTATTCGAACGTTGTCGGCTTGTCTCTTTATGATACAATGCAGATGCTGGACGGCGCCGGTTTTAAAAAGGGAACGTAGCGTTTGGAAATTCTGATTGAAGAGCTGGAGGGCAGCCTGTGGATCGCCGCGGTCGATCAAGGCCGCCTGGAGGGTATCGAGGTCGATCCGGTTTTCGAGGAAGTCCGGGCCGGCTACATTTACTGGGGCAAGATTTCCCGGATCGATACCGCGCTGGATGCCGCGTTTGTCGATCTGGACGGCACGAATACAGGCTTGCTGCACAATGCGGATGTCAGGATCAAGGATAAAAACGGTTCGTATCGCAAGGGGGGCGCAGAGGCTATCGGCAAAGCCTTACGGGCCGGACAGATGGTCGCGGTTCAGGCAAAAGACGGCTTTATCCCGCAAGACCCCGATCACGCCGACAAAGACGCCGCCAAAAACCCGCGGGTCAGCATGAACATTGCTTTGCCGGGGCGGTATCTCATCCACGCGCCGCAGGAATCGGACCATCGGGTCTCCCGCCGGATCCGGGACAAGAAAATGCGTGCGCAGCTCCGGGCGATGCTGGATTCCATGGCGGGGTGCGATCGCTGTATCCTGCGGGCCGCCGCTGCGGGGATTCAAACCGATGTCCTGGTCCGGGAAGGACGAATCCTGAAAGCCGCGTGGGAAGGGATGAGCCGCTATTTCACGGGCGACGAGCCGGGGCTGATTTTCGAGGGCCCAAACGCGTTCCAGCGCGTCGTGGCCGATCAGGCGGGCCGGAACATCAGCCGGATCACGGTCACCGTCATGGATCATTTCCAGATGGCCGAGGAATGGTGTGAGCTCTACGCCCCCGATCTGGTGACAAAGATCGTGCCGCTGGAAGTACCGGGAATGGACGTCGATCTGGCCCTGTTCGAGCAACGCGATCTGATCGGGGCGATCGAATCCCTTTTTCATCCCTACGCGCTTCTGCCCGGCGGCGGAACGGTCATTCTGCAAGAAACCGCGGCGCTGATCGCGATCGACGTCAATCGCGGCGCCGATACGCGAAGCGCTCTGTCCGTCAACCGGGAAGCCGCGGCCGAAATCGCCCGCCAGATCCGTCTGCGTAATCTGGGCGGGATCGTCGTGGTGGATTTCCTGAAAATGAAGAAAAAGGTTGAGGCCGACCAGCTTGTCAAAGCCCTGCAAGCCGCCTTCGA
>JAGRJZ010000215.1 GCA_020442505.1 Alphaproteobacteria bacterium
CGCCGTGTAACGATTAAGGATTTTCTTGACATCCCCCGAAAAATCCGTATCGTGCGGCTTTCGAAATTCATGATTTGCGCGTATTGAGGAGTCTACAGCCATGGCAAAAAAAGGCGGCGCGGAGAAAGTCCGCATGGAAAGCACCGGAACGATGAAAGACGGCCGTCCGACCGGTTTTCGTTATTACAAGAAGCGTACCCGTAATTTGACGGAAAAGATGAGCTTTCGCAAATACGATCCCCGCGCCTGGAATCCTGAGACGGGCAAATGCGGGATGCATGTGGATTTCGTTGAAAAGAAAATGCCGCCCAGCAAGAAAAACTGACGCGCGTTTCGTTTTTCAAAACGGCTGAGTGCTTATCTTTAACGTCTGTGGTATGACCAAACCTTCCGTAAAAGAGTCCGAAGAATCGCTTTCCTTTTCGGCCGATGTTTCGCGCCTGCTGGATATCGTCGCCCACGCGCTTTACTCGAACCGGGACGTGTTTTTGCGGGAGCTGATCTCCAACGCCGCGGATGCTTGCGACCGACTGCGCTATGAGGTGTTGTCCGCTCCCGCTCTGATCGGAGACGATCCGATCTTCAAAATCCATGTTACGAAAGACACGGCTGCTCGGACTTTGACGGTTCTGGATACCGGCACCGGCATGACGCGCGAAGAGCTGATCGACAATCTGGGCACGATCGCGAAATCCGGCACGCGCAACCTGATGGAGCAAGTCAGGACTCAGGACGAAACATTGTCCCTGATCGGCCAGTTCGGCGTCGGGTTTTATGCCGGCTTTATGGTCGCCGCAAAAATCGAAGTTGTTTCCCGCCGCGCCGGTCAGACACAAACATGGCACTGGGAATCGGACGGTCGCACGGGGTTTTCGGTGCGGGAAGCAACTCTCGCTGAGGCCGCAATTCTCAAAGCCGGTCGGGGCACGGCGGTTATTCTCCACCTGATCGACGACGCCAGCGATTATCTGATGGAACAAAAGCTGGAGGAGGTTATCAAAACCTATTCCGACCATATCGGCTTTCCCATTTATCTGGGCGATTTTCCGGAGCCGGTGAACAAGGCATCAGCTCTGTGGACCCGCTCCAAAAGCGAGATCACGGAAGATCAATACACGGAATTCTACCGCCATATCGGCATCGGGATGGATAATCCGCTTCTGACCCATCACTGGCAGGCGGAGGGAAAAATTTCCTACAGCGCGCTGTTGTTTACCCCGACCCTGCGGCCTTGGGATTTATACGATCCGACCCGCAAACACGCTGTGCGTCTCTATGTGAAGCGCGTCTTTATCAGTGCCGATTGCGAAGGGCTCGTCTATCCCTGGCTCCGCTTCCTGCGCGGGGTGATCGATTCCGAAGATCTGCCGCTCAATATCAGCCGGGAAATGTTGCAACACAATCCGGTCATCACAAAAATCCGCGCCGGCGTCGGCACGCGGGTTCTGAAGGATCTGGACAAATTGTCGCAAGACGACCCGGTTACTTTCGCGACCTTCTGGGGCCAGTTCGGCGCGGTGCTGAAGGAGGGCCTCTACGACGCGCCCGAACACCGGGAGGCGCTGTTAACGGTCGCCCGGTTTTATTCCACGGCGGAGGACGGTCTGACGTCTTTGTCTGATTATGTTTCCCGGATGAAGGACGGCCAGAAAGAGATCTACTATATGAGCGGCGAAAATCTCGAAACGCTCAAAAACGCGCCGCAGCTGGAGGGATTCAAGGAACGCGGGCTAGAGGTCTTGTTCTTCACCGAC
Organism: Alphaproteobacteria bacterium; assembly: GCA_020442505.1. GTDB lineage: Bacteria > Pseudomonadota > Alphaproteobacteria > Micavibrionales > Micavibrionaceae > JACKJA01. The sequence goes on from JAGRJZ010000215.1 coordinate 1,755, forward strand.
ACGATCGACGATTTCTGGCTGCAATCGGTGCCGGATTTCGACGGCCATGCCTTTCGTTCCGTGACCAAGGGCGCGATTGATTTATCGGCGATCGACGGGGGGGGAGACGCCGCTCAAGACAACAAGGCGGAAGATGCCGCCGTGTCGCCGGATCTGGAGCGTCTGCGGGAGCAAATCGAATCGATCCTCGCCCAGGAGATCGAAGCCGTACGGTTTTCAGCGCGCTTGACCGGCTCCCCCGTTTGTCTGGTCGCAGCGGCCGGGGCCGTGGACATGCATATGGAACGGGTTTTGAAGATCCACCAAAACTACAGCCCGCAAAGCCAGCGGGTCCTGGAATTGAATCCGAAACATCCTCTGATCGCGAAACTGGCCGCGCTGCCGGAGGGTTCGGCATCCGAATCGGACGAGACCCTTGCCAAAGCCGCGCATCTTTTGTTGGACCAGGCGCGGATCATCCAGGGCGAACCGGTCGCCAACCCCGCGCGTTTCGCGCAGGATATGGCCGTCTTCATGACTCGCGGGCTTTGATTTTACAAAAACAACATTTTTTCTTGACGTCTCGGAAATATTTTCTATATTGTTTGTTTTAACAAAGTAAAACATTAAAACAGATGATAAAAAATGAGTCTAAGAACATGCGTACAAGACATCGTTGTACCAGCAAGGCTTTTAAAAGATCCGGGAAATATTTGTGACGAGTTTGAGAGTACAGAACGGCACCGGGAAACGCTCGAACACAAAGCCTTACTGTTGTGCGCAAATTTTGACATAGAAAGAATCAAGGCAGCCTTTCAAGCGGCCGGCGTTCCCGTGAAGGGTGATTTCGCGGAACGTTTTGAGGCCGCCGTTGATGTTGATGATCTGGTGGAACTTCTCGGAGATTTGCCCGCGACTCTCCCCCGCTTGCCGGGATGGCGCCGATAGCGCTTTCCCGACCAATACAGCTTTACATCGGAGGTATTCACCGTATCATACGCCGTGATGATGGCGCATATCCTCTTCTCCGCTCTGGCTTTTACGATCGTGTTGGCTTTGATTCCGGCTGCCTGCCGTCTCGCGCGCGAGGCCGGTTTTGTCGACCGGCCGGGCGGCCGCAAGCAACATGCCGGCGCCGTTCCGCCCGTCGGGGGGCTCGTGGTCGTACCGGTTTTTATCGCTCTGGGTCTGATTGACGCGCTTGAAATGCAAGATATGCCAGGGCTCCCGTTTTTCTCCCTGTTCGCGGCTTTGGGGATGTTGATGCTGGTCGGGGGGTGGGACGATCGCTTCACGAGCCCGCCATGGCTGCGTTTCGCGGTCCAGGGGCTTGCCGCGCTTCTTATCGTGATTCCCGGCCAGGCCCATATCGAGACCCTCGGCAACCTGTTCGGGTTCGGGACGGTTTGGCTGGGGCCGACGGCGATTCCCTTCGCGATCGTTGCAACGGTTTTGCTGATTAACGCGGTTAACTTGATGGACGGTCTGGACGGGTTGGCCGGAGGTATCAGCCTGATCGCGCTTGCGTGGCTCCTGATTTTATCCGCGGGCGCGCCGGAGATGTTCGGATTTCTACTGATTTCCGCGGCGGCCCTGGCCGGGTTTTTAGCCTATAATCTACGCACGCCGTGGCGCAAACAGGCCTCTGTTTTTCTGGGCGATTCAGGCAGTCTCGCGCTGGGGGCGACACTGGCCTGGGCCTGTCTTCACAGCGCCCGGGCGCCGGATATCGCCGCGCCGCCGATCGCCGTGGCGTGGATTTTGGCCCTGCCGATCTTTGATGTTTGCGGCCAGTTCGCGCGGCGTCTTTCGCAAGGACGCCATCCCTTCGACGCCGACGCGCACCATTTTCATCACCATTTCGTCAATGCCGGCATGGCCCCGGGGCGTGCGACCGCCACGATCCTGGGCCTGGTCTTTGCAACGGGGCTGGTCGGGGTCGGGGGGACTGTGTGGCTGCGCATGCCGGAAGCCGCGCTGAGCTGGTCGTGGATCGGGTTGCTTTTGCTGCATATTTATCTGTCCCTGCGGCCACAGAGGATGCGTCGGCTTATTCGGGCGGCGTTCCGCATTCGCGCAGAACGGTCTCCTTAACGGCATCCGCCAACACGACCGGCGGTCGATAACCGCTGGCAGCCATTTTCTCCCCGGAAAAGGCCGTGCTTGCGCAAAATTTTTTAACCCGGACCCGGCTGATCGGAAAACGTCGCCCGGTCAGACGTGCCAGCACATCAAAGCCCAACCCCGCCAGCCACCCCACCGCATAGGGCAGACGAATCCCCACGCCGCGTCCTTTTCCAAGCGTTTCCCGGACGGTGGAGACCAGCGTGTTCATATCGAAATCCGGCCGGTCCACGTAGTTAAACCGGTGGACCCCGGCTTCGTAGCGCAGCACAAACGCCAGGAAGCCTGAGACGTTATCGACATAGGCCATGGATTTCCGATTCGTACCCTTGCCAATCATGACAAAGCGACCGCCTGCGATCTGGCGCAGCAAATTATAGACGTTGCCGCGATTGCCGGGGCCGAAAACAACCGTCGGCCGGACGATCGTCAGGCTTCGGTTTTCCGGGTCGGCGGCCTGCCAGCGCTCATGAACAGCCTCTGCCGCGGCCTTGGTCCGTCCATAGGCGTTAAAGGGACGAAAGGGGGCGGTTTCGTCCGGCGTTCCCTCTGGCAGGCCATAAACGGCGACCGAGCTGGTAAAGACAATCGTCTGAATGCCAAGCTCTTCGGCGACGCGGCAAAGATTTTCCGACCCGGCAACGTTAACCTCGTCATACAAAGACAGGGGCCGCACGTCGTCGCGATGCACCGCGCCCAGATTATAGACCACGTCGCACCCCGCGCAGGTCGCCCGGAGGCTTTCCGGGTTGCGCAGATCGGCGAGCACCGAGATCTCCGGATAGGTCGCGCTGGACACGATGTCCGCGATCCGGACCGTATGCCCCGCCGCGATCAAATCCCGGGCCAGCGCGGTTCCGATAAACCCCGCGCCCCCCACCAGAACGATCGTCTTTTTTTCCGTTTCCGTCATGAGAGGGTTATAGTATGAAAGAACGGTCATGAAAATAGCCTACCTGATCACCCGGATGGACGAATATGGCGGCGCGCAGAT
>JAGRJZ010000216.1 GCA_020442505.1 Alphaproteobacteria bacterium
AAATTCTGGGGATGGATGTGGATATCGACGATAATATCGACCAAACCCCCTTTGACAAGCTTCCCGCAATATACCAGACTAACTGAGTTATTGACCGTTTGAACTTGCGCTGTTTTTGCTTATGTCTGCATCGGAACACGAACAGGAGCCGTCTATCGAGGAAATTCTGGCCTCTATCCGCCAGATTATCTCTGACGACGACGACGAAGCCCCGGCAAAAAAGCCGGAGCCTCCGTCCGCGCCCGATCCGGAACCGGAACCTGAATCAGAGGCTGAGCCAGCTCCGGAACCCGCGCCGGAGCCGGAAGAAGACGTCATTGATTTGATCGATATTGTCGAGGACGAGGATGCTGGCGATGTCGAAGAGATGGAAATCGATTTGATGGAACCGTCCCCTGCGGCGAAACCAGAGGAAGAGGGCGACGACTCTTTCTCTGCGCTGCCGGAAGGCGATTCGATTTTGACGGACAGCGCCGCCGAAGCGACGCTGGAAGGTTTCGCCCGTCTGGCGACCAATATCGCTCTGACCCGCAGCGGACAAGGCGTGACGCTGGAAGATATCATCAAGGACATGTTACGGCCGATGTTGCGAGAATGGTGCGACGCGCATTTGCCTTCCTTGATCGAGCGTCTGGTTCAGCAGGAACTGGATAAAATCTCCCGCAAGGCGATGGATGATTAGGGTTCCGCCTGGGACGACAGTGTGTTTCAAAAAAGACATGGTATGCCTTGATGACGGCTGTTCAGATTCCGCTTGATCTTGGCTATCGTCCCGCGCAAGGGCGGGAGGATTTCCTGATCGCCCCCAGCAACGAAGAGGCCGTGGCGTGGATCGATCGTTGGCCCGACTGGGCCGGGGCGCCGGCCCTTGTGATCTATGGCCCCGCGGCGAGCGGAAAGGGACATCTGGCTGCGGTCTGGGGCGAGAAAAGCGGCGCCGCTCTGGTCGAAACCGACGCGCCGTCCCGTCAAACCGCAGACGAAATTGCCGCGCAGGGAACGCATTTGATCGTCAGGAACATTGATTTGTGGTGCGGGGACCGCCCCGCGGAAACCACGTTGTTTCATCTGTATAATCTGATGAAGGAGGAAAAACGCTTCTTGCTTTTTACGATGCGGATGGCGCCGACCCGGGCCGGATTCATTTTGCCGGATCTGGCTTCGCGTCTGCGCGCCGCGCCGGCCGCGATGATCGACGTTCCGGACGACACGCTTCTGGGCGCGGTTTTGGTTAAACTTTTTGCTGATCGGCAATTGCAAATCGGGACGGAGGTATTGCATTACCTTTTGCCCCGCATGGAGCGTTCCTTTGCCGCCGCGCGGGATATCGTGGAAGCCGCGGATCGTCTGGCATTGTCGGAAAGGCGGCCGATTTCCGTGCCGTTGATCCGGCGGGTGTTGCTGGCACGGGAAGGAGCATAAACGCATTTTGTCGTTTTTCTCGCGGCGCGTTTTTGTTACAATGGGCATCAGATAAAACACTCTGTGAAAAAAAGGACAGTCCTTGCCCTTTGTGTTTCGGAAAAAAATAGAGACATACCCCGGCGGCGCCGACGGAAGCGGCGCGGAACATGCCGGTTTTCGGTTTGACACTCCTGAAGAAGCCACGCTGTCCCGCGTGGCTTTTTCTTTTGCGCTTTAACCCTTTATCCCTGGAAAAGGAGGTTCCCATGGCCAGAAAAAACCGTAAAAACAGCCCGATGAGAAAAGAGAGCGCGACGATCGTGCGTCCGGTCGCGTTTGAAGACGATTTGGGTTGGCATCCGCTAGACGATGAAATCGACGGGCGCCGGGATTCAAAGTATGTCAAGAACATCCGTCCCCGCTCGGACGGTCAGGCGCAGCTCTATGACGCGATACGGGGGCATAATTTGACGATCGCGGTGGGCCCCGCCGGAACAGGGAAGACCTATCTTGCGATCGCCTCGGCGGTAGAGGCGCTGGAAAAGGGCAAGATCGAGCGGATCATCCTGTCCCGTCCCGCGATGGAGGCCGGGGAGAGCCTCGGGTTTTTGCCGGGGGATCTTCAGGAGAAAATGGCGCCCTATCTGCGTCCGCTTTACGATGCGCTGGGGGACCGGATGGGGGGACGGCGCGTCCGGCAATATATGCAGGATGGCACGATCGAGATCGCACCGGTCGGCTTTATGCGGGGGCGGACGCTCAACAACGCCTTCGTTGTGATCGACGAGGCGCAGAACTGCACTTATGGCCAGCTGAAAATGCTGCTTTCGCGTCTGGGCTGGCACGCGACCATGGTCGTCACGGGCGATCCGGCGCAGAGCGATTTGCTGGACGGGATGTCGGGGCTGGACGATGTCACGCGGCGTCTGGAGGACGTGCCAGGAATCGCCGTGGTACGGTTGCAACAGGGCGACATCGTTCGCCATCCTTTGGTCGCGGAGATGCTCGAGGTGCTGTAGGGGAGGAAGGGCTTATCTGTGCGTCTTAGCCTTGAGGCGCTCTTCGACCGCCGGCGTAACGACGTCCGAAATATCCCCGCCCAGGGTGCAGATCTCCTTAACGAAGGAAGAAGAGACAAACTGCCATTTATCGGCCGCCATCAAGAAAACGGTCTCGATTTCGGGATCGAGCCGGGCATTCATGCCCGTCATCTGGAATTCGAATTCAAAGTCGGAGACCGCCCGCAAACCCCGAAAAATGCAGGAGGCCTCTTTATCCCGCGCGAAATGAATCAAAAGATTGTCGAACCGCGCAACGGTGATGGGGCAGTGTTTTTCATGCATGTTTTCGATATCGGTCCGGACCATGGCAACGCGTTCTTCGACCGTAAAAAGCGGTTGTTTCCCGACATTGTCGGCCACCGCGACGATCAGCCGATCGACCAGCTTGCTGGCCCGGCGGATCAAATGCAAATGCCCCTTCGTCACGGGGTCGAACGTTCCCGGATAGATTCCGGTGCGCGAGGGAAGGTCGTGTGCCGTCATGGGCTTGGTTTTAGCCTTTCCCTTTCCCGGGCACAATAAGAAAAAATTTACGTTTTTGCCCTAGGATCGACGGAGAACGTTCAAGAGAGCCCATGCAAACCGGAGCGTGAAAAACATGGTAATGGAGATCAAAATTATCTCCTTTTCAAAAGCGGAAATGAAACAGGCCGTCTTTCGCCAGCTTTTGCGCGGAGAGGAACAAGGCCGGGAATTCCACATCAAAACGCTGGAGATAGAGAACAAAACCCCCATCACGGCGCGGGTGACGCTGGAGCGTGTCAGCGGCCGCGTTGACGAAAAAACGTTGGATCACGGGTTTTTAGCTGCGGCGATGCTGCGTTATTGCATGGACAACAAAATTCCCCTGCCGCGCAAGGCGGACAAGAACCTTCAGATCGTCAACGGTCTTTTAAGCATGTTTTTGAGCATGGAAACGAAGGAATAGAAAATTCGCTTTTCCCGGCGGCGCTTTCGCGCTATGCAGGAAAGCATGACAAAGCAAACAAGCGACTCGGGCGACGTTATTCTTGATCAAGTCAACGGAGAAAGCGGACGCGGGCCGTTCGCCCGTTTGCGCGGTTATTTTCTGGCCGGGATCGTCGTCACCGCCCCCATCGGGATCACGGTTTATCTGACCTATAGCTTTTTGAACTTCATCGACCGGCGGGTCACGCATTTGATCCCGGAGGAATATTACCCGCACACGGCGATTCCGGGGATCGGGATTTTGATCGCGCTGGTGTTTTTCGTGGTGGTCGGGTGGTTTGCGACGAATTTCC
>JAGRJZ010000217.1 GCA_020442505.1 Alphaproteobacteria bacterium
GTTCGTAGGGCAAATAGACAAACCGGCGGCGCAGCGGAGGTAGCGCCTGGTCGAACCCCTTGGAGACCGCATACTTCGCAACGGACAAAGCACGGTCGGCCATATCGAGGGATTCGCGTTTTCCGCGAAACAGGTGGTGCGGAAATTGATCGAATAAAAGACACAGAGCCAGACATCCCTCGGGCTCGCTTTTCCAGGCGTCGCAAATTCCTTCCCGCGCCATTTTATAGATCACAAGAAAACGATTGCGGATCCGCTCGTCCAGAGAAACGCTTGGTTGAAACCACTGACGCGGAGATATCTCCGAAAACCAGAAAGACAAAATTTCGGCCTTGCTGTCTCTCATGACGGGGGGGGATGCTTGTGTTTATCCAGAAAGCGGCGAAAGCGGCGTTCCATCTGGGAGGCCATCAGGGACAGAACGATCGCCGGCAAAAACGGCGTAAAAATAGCGGCCAGAACCGTCGGACGGGTCAAAGCCTCAAGCAGATATCCTTCGACATTATGAAAATAGATAAAAATAAAGACCGCCAGGCCGGTAAAGGTAAACGCGACCGCGCAGTAACGGTAAAGCCGGGCGCGAATGAGCAAAGACCGCGCTTCCTGATAGATTTCGAACTGGCTTTCCGGCATCGGCTCCCCGTCTTGTCGCAGGAAGGGAAAACAACAGGCAGCGGGCTCAGTGCGCGTCCGCCCATATCTTCCGTTTCACGCCGTACATCAGACCGGCCAGGATCAAATCAAAGAACAGAACCTTGAACCCGGTTTGTTTGCGCGCCTCCATATGGGGCTCGGAAGCCCAGCTCAGAAACGTCGCAACGTCCTTGGCGTATTGCATTACGGTCTCGGGACTCCCGTCGGCGTAGGAGACCTGGCCGTCCGTCAAGGGCGGCGCCATGGCCAGAACGTTCCCGGCCATATACTTATTGTAGTGCTGCCCCGACATGAGATGCACCTCCGCGGGTGGGTCTTCGTAACCCGTCAAAATCCCGTATATATAATTTGCGCCGCCGTGTCGCGCCTTGGCCAAAAGGGACATGTCGGGCGGGGCCGCGCCGTTATTGGCGTACATCGCGGCTTCCTTGTTCGGGAAAGGCGCGGGAAAATAATCCGCCGGCGTGGCCGTGCGCATGAACATCTCACCGTCTTCGCCGGGTCCGTCTTCAACCTCGTACTCCGATGCGATGGCCTTGATTTCCTCCTCCGTATAGCCCAGATCGGCAAGGTTCCGGAAGGCGATCTTGTCCATGGAGTGGCAGGAAGAGCAAACCTCGCGATAGACCTGATACCCCCGTTGCAATGCCCCCCGGTCGTAGGTGCCGGTCATGCCGTCGAACGACCAGTGCATTTCCGGCGGCGCTTCCGTATGCCCACCGGATGCATGGGCAGGGACAGAGAGAAAAAAAACGGACACTAAAGCAGGTAAAAATATCTTCATGACGATTTTCCTAATTTCAAAAATCTTTCTGGTTTCTGACTCCCGGTTTTTGAAACCTGGTATCACCCCGCCGTTCCGACCGGTTTGTTTTCCGCGTACTTCGCGTCTGCAGCTGCGGCGATGCTATCGGGCACAGGGCAGGCTTTCTCAAAGCGCGACAAGACCGGCAA
>JAGRJZ010000218.1 GCA_020442505.1 Alphaproteobacteria bacterium
GGCGCGCCGTGCATCGCCAGGCCGTGAACGGGGGCAGAGGACTCCGCCGCCATGGCAGACACCCCGAAGAACAGCAAAAAGAAAAGAGTAAGTGTCTTCATCATGGTTGTTTTGGCGTCTCGCTGGCTTTTAGATGTAGATTTTCAGGGCATTATAAGCAGAAATCGGAACAAGTCACGTCTTGCCTTTGAAACGGCAACACGATCTCTAAAATTTTCTTCGTCTGCCTGAAGAACCGTGACGGCCGCAAAGAAAATTACATTTTCCTCATTGCGCGGGGACGGGGGGAGCGCCTATATTGCGCGGATATCCAACCATGACAGGCAAAGAATACAATGGAATCGGTACGAAAAGACAAGCATTTTTCATTGAACGACACGGGAGAGATTTTCTACCAGCCGGATGCGAGCAACCCTCTGCCGGGCATTTCGGTTGCGCGGTTGGAAAAGGGGGAGGCGATGCTTGTGCCGCGGGCGCTGCCGATCGAAGGAACGCTTCCCGGAGGCTTTGATTCTAAGTCGTTTCAAGCCGCGCTGGATGCTTTTCTGAAGGCTCATATCGACGCGGTTTTAGAGCCGCTGGCCTTGCTTTCCAAGGGGCCGGAAAACGCCGATCCGTTGGAAGACACGGCCGCGCAGGCGATCGTCTCGCGTTTGATGGGTGGGCTGGGTGTTTTGTATCGCGGCTCCGTCGCGGAGTCCGTCGCGGCCTTGAGCGAAGCGGGGCGGACGGCTTTGCGTGCGCGTAAGGTTCGGATGGGGCCGGTGATGATTTATCTGCCAACGCTCGGGAAGCCGGCGGCCGTTCGCCTGCGGGCCATGCTCTGGACGTTGTGGCACGACCGTCCCTTGCCGGCACCGGTGCCCCATGACGGGATGACGTCCTTTCCTCTGCCGGATGAAGAAAAGGATTCAGTCGATTTCGCCTATTACCGCGCGATCGGTTATCCGGTCTACGGCGGTCGTGCGATCCGGGTCGATATGCTGGACCGTCTGGTCGGTGCCGTTTATGACGGCGCCAAAGACGGACAGTTTCAGGCCCAACACGCCATGGCCGAATGGCTGGGGTGCGGGATTCCGGCTTTATACGCCGTTCTGGAAGCGCTGGGACACCGGAAGATCCACGATCCTGCGGATGACCCCAAGGAAGAGACGACGGAAGAGGCAACCCCTAACCCGGAACAAAAAGAGGAATCGGCGCCTGTGGAAAGTGCCCCGGATTCATCAAATGCGCCCGCATCCGAGAAACCTGCGCTGGCGACTTTTCGTCTGCGTCGGGGAAAGGCGGCCGCAACGACGGTTCGTCGTCCCCCGCAAGCTGCTCGGCCGGTAAAGGACGAGGGCGAAAAGCGAAGCGGGCGGACAGATAAAAAGCCAGATTCTTCGAAAAAACGCAAACACGACCCGCGCGCGCCCCGCCGCAGCGATGACGGAGAACGCGTCTATAGCGCTCCCGCGCCGAAAGCCGACCCGGCGGATTCTCCTTTTGCCGTTCTGGGGCAGTTAAAAGGAAAATAACGTATGATCCCACAAACGACGCCGTTTCGGAGGGCAGAAAAACCGGTTTTTTACAAGGGCAGGCCACGCGGGTTTTTCTGTTTTCTTGCCTTCTTTTTTTCTTTTCTGGGAGGCTTGTTTGCGCCGCTCTCCTCTGGTCATGCCGCGCAATTCAGCGGCGCGTATCTTTTGCACGTATGCGACAGCGGACCGGATGGGCGGGAGACCGTCAAAGGCGGCCATACGGCATGTCAGGCCTATATCGCCGGGGTCGTCGATTACCACAACATGTTGCGTTCTATGAAAATCGCTCCGCAGGTCGATATTTGCGTGCCCGAGAGAACCGCGCCCAGACAGATTCAGGATGTCGTTCTGGCTTATCTGAAGGCCCACCCTGAACACGATTCCTTCGTTGCCGCTCCGGCCGTCACGATGGCGCTTTACGATGTTTTTCCGTGTCGATAGGAAATGTGATAAAAACTCCTTGCCAAAGGGAAATGTTATCCCTTATAAAACGGCTTTCCTGCCTGTTTTGGCACATCGGGATGTAGCGCAGCCTGGTAGCGCGCCTCGTTCGGGACGAGGAGGGCGGAGGGTCGAATCCTCTCACCCCGACCCTTTTTCATCGCTCCAGTTACCGGAGAAACCCTGACGGCGGGGGACTTCGAGTCCGT
>JAGRJZ010000219.1 GCA_020442505.1 Alphaproteobacteria bacterium
GTCTCTGAGCAACCTTGAAAACAGCGTCGTCGCCCCGCCGCCGCCGCCCGCGCCTGAACAGGATTTCTTCCCGCCGGTCGAACCGTTGGCCATGGACGCGCCCGCGCCGATGAGACCTGAGGACGCGATGTATCTGGTCTTTTTCGACTTCGATTCGTCTAAAGTTGCCCAAGGCGGGATGAGCGTGATCGACGCGATCGCGCAGGAGGCCCACGGTCGCAGCCTAAACTGGATCAACATTGTCGGCCACACGGACAGCGCCGGCCCCCGGAAATATAACAACCGTCTGGCTTTGCGCCGCGCGAATGCCGTCCGGGACTCGCTGGTTAACCGGGGCATATCTCCCGCCCTGATCCAGGTGGAAAGCCGGGGAGAGGATGAATTGCTGGTGGCGACGCCCGACGGCGTCCGGGAACCGGCAAACCGCCGAGCCCAGATTACGTTCGAATAACGAACGATCGTTTATCTCCTCATAGGAAAGAGCCGGGAGCGATCTCCCGGCTTTTTTTGAAGCAGCGCCTGTGGTAAAAAAGACAAAGGACAAGGAGAGATCGTCTTGGATTTTCGACCGATTCTATACATTGCAGGCATATTGCTCGGTGCGATGGCGGCGATGATGATCATCCCTCTGGTCGCAGACCTGTATATCGGCCATGGCGACTGGAAAATCTTCTTTCTTTGCATGTTGTTGACTTTTTTCTTTTCGGGGATTCTGATTCTGACCAATCGGGGCTCCGAAATGAAAATCTCTCCACGTCAGGGATTCGTGATGATTAACCTTGCCTGGCTTCTTCTATCGCTATTCGGCGCGCTTCCGTTCTGGCTCTCCGGGTTGAACATCCGGTTTGTGGATGCGTTCTTCGAATCGGTCTCCGGCATCACAACGACCGGCTCCACGGTCTTTACCGGTCTTGACGACATGCCCCGGGGTATTTTGCTGTGGCGGTCCCTGCTCCAGTGGCTCGGCGGTGTCGGCGTTATTTTGATGGCCATGTCCATCATGCCGTTCTTAAAAATCGGCGGGATGCAGATGTTCCAAACAGAGCTGTCGGAAAGCGAAAAAGCTTTGCCCCGGACAACCCAGCTAGCCAGTTCGATCGGTATTATCTATCTCATTTTGACACTTTTGTGTTTTGTTGCCTACGACCTTGCCGGGTTCGCCCCGTTCGACGCGCTTTGCCATGCTTTGACAACCATATCAACCGGGGGGTTTTCCACGCACGATTCCTCTTTCAGCGGCCATGACAACGTACGGATCGAGCTTGTTGCCATTCTCTTCATGATTGCCGGAGGGACCCCCTTCGTTTTGTTTTTGAAGGCGGCCCGGGGCAATTGGAGGCCTTTTCTCCGAGATTCCCAGTTTCGCTGGTTTTTGTCGATCGTCCTCGCGGCGACGTTTCTGCTGACGATCTATCTGGTTTTGACTACGCCCATGCCGCTCGACCGCGTTCTTTTAAAATCGACCTTTAATATCGTATCGCTTTTGACCGGCACCGGTTTTACAAGCGACAATTACGGCCTATGGGGAGGATTCGCCGTCTTTGCCTTTTTCTTTATCATGGTGATAGGCGCCTGCGCCGGATCGACCAGCTGCGGAATCAAGATATTCCGTTTCCAGGTTCTCTACGCCGTTGCCAATGCCCAGGTTAGAAAACTGATTCAACCGCACGGTGTTTTCATCCCGTACTATAACGGAAAACCTATCCCCGAAGGGGTGCCTATCTCGGTGATGAGTTTTTTCTTTCTCTTCGCGGTCTGTTTTTCGATCCTGGCATTATTGTTGGCGCTGACGGGGCTGGACTTCCTCACGGCGATGTCGGGCGCGGCGACAGCCATCGCCAATGTCGGCCCGGGTCTGGGCGAGATTATCGGCCCCGTTGGCACGTTTCAGCCACTTCCGGATTCGGCCAAGTGGGTCCTCTGCGCCGGCATGCTGCTCGGCCGGCTTGAGATATTCACCTTGCTGGTGATGCTCTCGCCCCATTTCTGGCGGCGTTAAAGGAGAAGGTTGTCCCGGATGGTCGCGGTAACGACCTGATCGACGTCCTGCATCATCAGCTCAAGAAACGCGAACTGTTCTTGCTCCCGATCCGCCAGAGACCGACTGCGGGGAATGGTCAGCGATTTTTCAAACGTCAACACAGCGTGAGGCGTTTCTGCGCCATCCGGAAAACGCTGGTAAAGGCGCAGCGTCATCAACACGTCGTAACGATCTTTGTCGGCGGCGGCGCCCATCCATCGCAAAAAGGGACTGGCCGGAGAAAGAACGGTCTCGGTCACTTTGGCCTCTTCGATGACGAAAAAGAACGTCCCCCCTTCCCCGGCTGCCTGCAGGCGGGTCTCCGCATAACGCCGCAAGGCAATGTCGGGGGGCGTAGGAAAACGAGATGAAAAATCGGCCGGATCCCGATCGGGGTCGTAACGATTCACGATCTCAACCTGGTCCACCCTCACCGGAAAGGGGGGCATATGCTGAAACGTCATATCCGGCAGAGGCTTCCCCTCCGGCCGAGGCGTCGCCGAGCATCCCGCCAGCCCGAAAAGAACGGCGCCAATAAAAACGATAAGGTGCAAATGAGACATGAAACAAGAGCCACTGATCGATAAGGTCTATTATGGTTATAGCATAGAATCCCGTGAATCGTCATCTCCGTTTTCCGGTAAGCAACGCAGATTTTCTCTTGCCTCCGGGAAGGGATTTTGATGAAAATAACCCCATGCGTCCTCCTGCTCAAAACCAGCCGTCCCCGCAGAAAAAACAGCGCCCTTCCCCGAAAAGAATCACGCCGGATTACCTTCATAACGCCGGGCTTTACTATCTGGAGCGATTCGCGGCCAGCAGCGCACATTTCCGCAGCGTCATGACGCGCAAAATCGACCGTTCCTGCCGGGCCCACACCGACCAGAGCCGGGAGGCCTGCCTTACGATGCTGGAGGGGGTTATCGAACGCTTTACCGAATCCGGCCTCTTGAACGATCAAACCTACGGCGCAACCATGGTCGCAAGCCTTCGGCGGCGAGGATTGGGGACCCGGGCGATCGGCGCCCGCCTCCAATCAAAAGGGCTTGGCCCAGACCTCATTGCCGCGACGCTTAACGCCCATGACGAGGAAGAAAACGACGGCGATTTGGCCGCGGCGCTTCGTTTGGCACGCCGAAAGAAAATAGGGCCCTTCCGCGCCCTTCCCTACCCTCCCGATGAGCAAGGACAAAAAGAAAAAACGAGGGATATGGGCCGTCTCGCCCGGGCGGGATTTGGCTATCATATCGCCCGAACGGTTTTGGATATCTCGGCAACGGATGCAGAAAACGGAACGATCCCCCCTTGACAGGAATCAGTTTTCTTTCCCGCCGGCGATCACCGTGAAGGGCGCACCCCCTTTATCCGGATTTTTCTGTTCGGTTTTCTCCGCGTCTTTTCTCTGAGTCTCGGCGATTCTACGCGCTGGAAACACAACTGTGACAGTCGTTCCGATCCCTTTTTCCGAAAAAATCTCGAGTGATCCGCCATGCAGTTTCACAAGCGAATCCACCAAAGTCAGCCCTAGCCCTGCCCCCGACGTCGTCCGGCTGAAGGCGGTTTCGACCTGACCGAAGGCCGATAGCGCCTTGTCGATTTCCTGACGGCTCATACCGATCCCGGTATCCGTTATGGATAGACGTAGCCTGCCGTCTTTCTCGACTTCGTGGCCAACGGTAATCCGCCCCCCCGGAGGCGTGTATTTGATGGCGTTTGATAGAAGATTCAATAAAATCTGCTTGATCGCGAGTTCCTCCCCGATCAAGTCGGGCAAAGTCCCCGCCGTGGTGTCCGAGATTTCCAGATCGCCGGCCTTGGCCTTCGGCCCGACGAAGTTCAAACAAAACGAAACAACCCGGTTCAGCTTCACGAGTCCCTCGGTCAACTGACGATCGCCGGCCTCGATCTGGGAAATCGCTAAAATCTCGTTGATGATCTTCAGCAGCCTTTGACCGCTGTCGTGGATGTCCTTGGCATATTCCCAATATTGCCGTTGTCCCACGGGCCCGAGTACCTCGTCCTTGATAATCTCGGAGAAACCGATGATCGCGTTGAGCGGCGTTCGCAGCTCGTGACTCATATTGGCCAGAAATTCCGATTTCGCGCGGTTGGCCAGATCCGAATTGATTTTTGCTTCACGCAACTTGATTTCGGCCTCTTTTCTTTGCGTGATGTCTTCCATCGTGCCTTCGAAATACAGAATGTCCCCGTTCATGTCGTCCCGTACGATGCGCGCATTTTCGTTGACCCATTTCTGAGCGCCGTCGCGGGTCGTGACCAGCGTTTCGAAGTTACGCACCTCGCCGGTCTGTTCCATCTCCCTTACGAAACGGTAGCGATCCTTGGGAATCGCGTAAAGCTCCTGATTGGCGTTGCGAATCGTGCGCATAAGTTGCGGGGCGTTGTCATACCCCAAGATCCGCGCCATCGCCGGGTTGACGCTCAGAAACGTGCCGTCGGGGGTTACCTGATAAATCCCGCCCGCGACGTTTTCGACGATCGTCCGGTATTTCTTTTCCGCTTCGCCCAATGCCTTTTCAGCACGACGCCGTTCCTCAACATCGGTAATCGTTCCGACGATCCGGATCGTGTCTTTTTCTTCGTGCGGGAGGGTCGCCATGGATAAATCCACCGCTCGGACATGCCCGTCCGCCATACGTAGACGCGTATAGCAGCGGAAGGAAGGCACCTCTCCGTTCACAAGCTGGACGAAGTTTTTCCGTTGGGCGTCCTGTTCGTCCGGGTGCAACATCTGGAACAGATCCTGGCCGTAGGTTTTCTGCACAGGCAAACCGCTCAGCCTCTCCCAGGTCTGGTTCAGGAAAAGAATGCGCCCCTTGGTGTCGGTCTCCAGAATAACGTCGTTCACCGCATCGACGATCGTGCGGTATTCTTCCTCCGCCTGACGGAGGATTTGGTTCAGGCGTTCCCGCTCCGTAATTTCCGCGTTAAGTTCGTAGTTCTTCTGGGCCAACGCCCGGTTCATCATCGAAAGCTGAAAGGATTGCTGCTGATTGCTACGAACATAGAGCGTCCCGATGAAGGTCAAAACAGCCCCGAACAAAAGAATAAGCCAGGGGACGCTTTCCAGAAAGCTTCCGTACATATCAGGATCGAGATTTCCGATATAAAAGCCCAGCGCCGTAAACAAGGTCACGCTGAAAAACAGACCGCTCAGGAAAACGACAAGCTGGCCCGCATGCGCGGATAACCATATTCGCCGCGACATAGAGGACAGCATCGCCCCGTTTCCCTTCGTCTTATATCTTGAATCTCCGAACATGAACCTTTTGATTTTTTTAGAAAAACACTCAAGAACCCAAGGTGTCCCTAAAAAATCAGGACACCCACCAGCGAATTGTAAAGGAAAAGGATAAATTTTTCTTTAAAAGAAGCGGCCGGCGATCGGGGTTTCTCCTTGACATTTTCGGACAAGATCATTACGTTTTTGTGCAGAGCACAATTTTTCTTAGGAGTACAGAAAATGGACTACGCGGACTTCAACAAAATGTTTTCCCTGGATTTCTTGAGATCGTTGTCGGGCGGAGCCCAAATGCCGTTCGACTCGAACGCCTTTGCGGAGACCATGCGCAAGAACGTCGAGGTCTTCTCCGAAGCGCAGCAAAAGGCCATGGAAGACGCCCAGGCCGCCATGCAGCGCCAGACCAGACTCTGGACCCAGATGGCCGAGAGCAATGCCGAGATCGCGCGCGAAGTCATGAACGAGGGAACGCCCGAGCAAAAAGTCGCCAAACAGACCGCTCTGCTCCGTCAGTCCTACGAAAACTCCGTTTCCGCGCTGCGGGAGCTCGCCGATATGCTGGAGACCTCAAACAAAGCGACATCCGAGCTGATTAACAAACGCATCGCAGCGGCGCTGAACGAGATTCAGAACTCTTTCGAAAAGCCGGCACCTGCGGATAAAAAGGCAGCTTGATCGAGGCCTTTCGAACATTTCCAAAACAGCAGAAAAAAGCCGCTCCCTTTAGAGAGCGGCTTTTTATTGGAAGTCTTTCGAAGGGGGCCCCCCGAATAATTCTACGCTACCGAGACCTTCTTGACGTCCTTATCGACACCGTCGAAATCATCTTCTCGCAAGGGGCGGGTCCGGCCGGAGGTCTGATAGGCCATCTTCGCATGCTCATCACAATAAGAAAGGCCGGGAGCCGCAGTACAGCCGCAAAACCGAAAATCCGGATTTTTGGGGTCGCCCATGGGCCAGCGACACATACGCGGGGTTAGCTCCGCCATGGTCACGCCTTCCGTCCCGGATGAAAGCGGCGTCTTTACGGCCGGGCGGATCATGCCGGCCACCTTGGCCTTCTCCACCGGCAACTTTACCGCAGCCTTTTTGCTGTTTTGCTGAATCGGAGAAACGCGGTTGGATAATTTCAAACGATGCGCCTTCCCAATCACCGCGTTCCGGGTTACGTCCCCCAGCTCCTTGGCGATTTCGGCGGCGGTCCGTCCCTCGCCCCACAATTTCTCCAGCAGCGCCACGCGTTCATCCGTCCAGCTCATTTTCTACGCCTCCCGTTTGATCCCACACGCCCATCAAGGGCACAAGCCCCTGAAAGGAAAAAGAAAAATAGATGTCTGTTTATTGAGAGGCACTCTAACAGCCCCCGGGAAGACGGACCAGAGCCCGAAGAAAAAAAGCGATCTTTATCCACAAAAACCGTTTTACAACCCTAAACGGGCAAGATTCGGGTTTTGAGACAAATAATCGCTCCGACCAAGCGGCATTCCAGGCCCATCTGGCGTGTGTGTATTGGCCGGCTGTGTTGCGGGAGCCGCTTGCAGCGTAAATTCTTGAGTGCACGTCAAAACAGCCGTGTTACCAACAAAACCGGCTTCACGAGCAGCGCTGGTTCGGAGGTGTTCCTGTATTTTGCTTTCTATCTCGGCGTTTCCAAGGGCACTTTGAACCCTGTCCCGCAATTCTTTTGGAACGGCGAAGGTTTCAGCTTCTTGCGCTAATTGTTCCGGGGATACCCCGGTCATAACAGATTTCGGCTTTGCTGCCTCTTGAAAAGCGTTTTGCACGAAACCAACGACACTCACGATAGGCGCCGTCAATGGATTCGTCATCGCCAGAGCGGCCCCCACAGGCGCAACGGATTGAAATTCTTCTTTTAGGGAATGATTGACCCCCGGATCCATCTCCTCCGCCGCCTTGATTTTTGCCTCCATCTCCGCGCGGATCGCGGCGGTCGCGAATTCTCTGGCCGTTTCGCGATGCATGGCATAGCTTTCCATCCCGGCGGTGCGCGCCTCAGGCCCGCCGGTCAGATAATCCAGCCCGCCGGCGTTCTGACGGACCTGATCGGGGCTCGTGCCCCAGCGTTCTGCCAGCGCCGCGACTTTTTCGTCCGTCATGCGTAA
>JAGRJZ010000220.1 GCA_020442505.1 Alphaproteobacteria bacterium
CTTGTGTCGGCAAGCCAGATAGAGCAGAACTCTCTGGTCGACGGGGAGAGGCGCATCAGAGACCGTCCCGTCATTATTACAGTTTTTAAACACCATTTCCACGGGGGGCGCGTTATCCGGGTCGGCGTTAAACAGGAACACCATCTCGAAAGCGGCTTCGGGATCGAAACGGCCTTTACAAACGACACGGTCGTGGGTCAAGTGATAGATCTGATCGCCGCTGTTGAAGGTAACGCCCTGACCAGCCGGCGTGTCTTCCCATCCCTGTTCCGGTTCCATCTGGCGCCGGGCAACGATGAAGTCAAGATAGGGATCATCAAACAGCCGTTGGTCAACGCCGTGTTCTTCTCCGTAAGCGTGGGCAATCGCGCGGATCAAGGCCGCTTTGCGTCGCAAATGCGCCTCCTCGAGGGCATTTTGTGCGGCATGTCTTGCGGCTCCTGCGCGTTTGCGCTCCGCGGCGTCGATATCCGCGTCTATTTCTGCTTCCCGCTGGGCCCGGGCTTCCTGCCGCGCACGCAGCTCCTCTGCCATCTCCTCCAGACGTTCATCTAGCTGTTGCCGGGTCATGCCTTTCGGGCGGGGGGCTGCTTCCTGTGCGGGTTGTCTTACTAAGCCGATTGCCATTGGTCTTTCCCTCTCAAATTTGCGATTAACGCTATTTGGGTCGATGAAAGGTTAATATATCGTAAACAGAATCGGAAAAGCAAGTTTTTTCATATTATTATTTTTTCAGGGAGCGACCTTACCCGTTCACCAGAAAATGCACGCCGATTGCCGCGCCATAGCCGAGCAGGATCACCGGCGCCCATTTCAAATGCGAAAGGAACGTATACTGCCCCTTGGCCACGCCCATCAGCGCCACCCCGGCGGCCGAACCGATGGACAGCATCGACCCGCCCACCCCCGTCGTCAGGGTAATCAACAGCCATTGAAAATGCGGCATGTCAGGGTTCATGCTGAGAATCGCGAACATCACCGGGATGTTGTCGATGACAGCAGAAGCAAACCCCATCAGGATATTGGTCAAAGACGGCCCCCAATTGCCGTACATGGTCGTGGAGACAAGTTCCAGATATCCCAGAAACGTCAGGCCGCCGACGCTGAAAATCACGCCGAAGAAGAAAAACAGCGTATCCCACTCCGCCGCGGCGATATTGTCGAAAATGTCGAAATCGCTGTCCCGGCGGGGACCGATCTGGCGGATCACATAGGCCGCGATCATCAAAAAGGACAGCCCCGTCATCATCCCCAGAAAGGGCGGCAGGCCGAAAATCTGTTCGAACCCGACGGCCATGGCAATGGTCACGAATCCGAGCGTGATGATGGTCCTTGCCCCGCGTTTCATCGGAACGTGTTCCTTCATGGCCCAGGGCATGCCGTCGGGCACAAAGAAATGCATGACCGCGGCGGGAACCAGAAAACAGACGAGCGACGGCAGAAACAATGCGAAGAACTCAAAGAAATCGACGTTTCCGGATTGCCAGACCATCAGGGTCGTGATGTCTCCGAAGGGGGAAAAAGCCCCGCCGGCATTGGCCGCGTTTACGATATTGATACAGGCCAGCCCGACGAATTTCGGGTCGTTCGCGCCGACGGCCATGACCACGGCCCCCAAAACCAGCGCCGTGGTCAGGTTGTCCGCGATCGGGGAGAGGCAAAAGGCCAGCCCGCCCGTGATCCAGAAAAGCTGGCGGATGGAAAACCCTGCGCGGATCAAAACCCCGCGCAGCGCCGCGAAGACCTTCCGTTCCTCCAGAGAACTGATATAGGTCATCGCCGCCAACAGGAACAAAAGCAACGAAGCATATTCCTCCAGCCCGTGATAGACCGCCTTGCGCAGCGTCTCGTGGTCCACCCCGTAATCCGGCGCGATCACGGCGATAATGACCCAGATAATCCCCGCGCCCAGCATGACGGGCTTTGATTTTTTGAGGTGGGTGCGTTCCTCCAGCAGGACCGCGACGTAAGACAGGATAAAGACGACCAGACATGCGATCGCCGCCGGGTGGGACAGAGCGATGGCGAAGGCGGGCTCCTCCGTCATGGGAGCCGTAGGATCGGCGCTCTCCATGGCAAACGCCAAACCCGGTATAAAAAAGACAAAGGCGGCCGAGAAAAGGAGAAGAAAGCGGTTGAGCATGAGGGTCCCCGTATACAAAAGGCACGTGTTTCTAACGTACGATTTTCACGGGAATAAAGAATGAAGTCAATTGAAGTCTTTATTTATACCAATTAGGTATTCTGTTTGCGGGC
>JAGRJZ010000221.1 GCA_020442505.1 Alphaproteobacteria bacterium
TCCGTTCAGCATCTGCCCTTCCTGACGCAGGAGGAAAAAGACGTCTTTAAAACCGCGTTCGAAATCGACCAGCGCTGGATCATCGAGCATGCGGGCGACCGCACGCCCTTTATCGACCAGGCGCAAAGCCTGAATATCTTCCTGCCGGCGAACGTGCACAAGCGCGATTTGCACCGGATCCACTGGGAGGCATGGAAAAAAGGCGTGAAGTCGCTTTATTACTGCCGCTCCAAATCCATTCAGCGCGCGGAAAGCGACGCCAGCTGGAAACGCTCTCAGGGGGACGCGCCCGTTCCGGAGCGGGACAAGGCACCGGAGCTGGGGCAACAGCCCACTGCAGACGCGCAGCCGCAATACGAGGAATGTCTGGCCTGTCAGTAGCTGTGCTCTGCGGAGTCTTTTACGCCGGCGCCGTCAAGGCGCCGGTTTCATATGAGAAAACCCGGTTTTGAGGTATTGCCAGCCCGTGACGACCGTCAACCCCGCCGCTGCCAGAAGGCTTAGCTGGCCGATCAGGGGCCCGAGCGGAACATAAGGCCCCACCACCAGAATCCCCGTCGCGACCATCTGGATCGCGGTTTTCCACTTCGCCAGCGGCGTGACGGGCAGAGCGATGTTCTTCGGGCCCAGAAACTCCCGCATGCCGGAGACGAGAAACTCCCGCGTCAGGATAATCACGACCGACACGGTCCATAGCCCCGTGATCCGGTCCACCGAGACCAGCATCAACAACATGGTGACGACGAAGATTTTGTCGGAGATCGGGTCGAGAAACTTTCCAAAGGGGGTGACCTGGTTAAATTTGCGCGCGACCCAGCCGTCCAGAAAATCCGTGACCGCCCCGACGGCGTAGAGCGCCAGGCATAGCCAGGCCGCGGTTTCCCCCGGCACGTAGAACAACACGATGATTACGGGCAGCAAACACAGCCGCCCGATCGTCAATATATTGGCCAGATTGCGTCTTATCATGCCTTGATACATGACAGATAAGCGTTCCCCGGCCAAGCGAAAAATGGATAAGAGCCGGGGGGCTTATCTAGGGCCGTCCCCCGGGGATGGCACAGCCGCCCGCGATCTTACGGGTGGTCGCAGCAGCGCCTGTTGGATCTCCCGCATTGTGGTGAAAAGGCCTCCAATCAGTTCCTGCTCGCTGGTCCGTTTTTCCAGCGCTGCGATGGCGTTTTGAACAAGGGAACGCGGGGTTTTCCCGTCCCGGTTTAAAACGGTGGGGTCGGCTCCGTAGCCCAACAGGTGTTCAACCTTTTTGGCCGCATTGTTGAGATATAGTTGCCACCGAGAGACATAGCCCGGTTGTGAGAGGTTGGCATCTTCGCAGATATCCAACAAATAAAGAGCGATGTAATGCAACAGCGTGTTTCCACCCCCGGGCCCTCGCTTGTTCGGATACGCACCTTGTACGACAGCCTCCACGGCGGTTCCCAGGAGGGTAAAACTATCGCTGGCAGGGGTTTTTGAGAGCTTGTGGAGGGCAAGGTTGAGTACCCAATCTGGTTCTGTTTCTTTGGGTGCGCTCGCGGCTGCCTGGATCCTGTCTAGTGCACTCTGAGCCCCTTTTGCGTGTCTCCGAAATGTTGCATCTGGTCTACGGGGTGCTCTTCTTCTTGGCGGCATAAGCTCTTCCTTTCCTTGTGCTTTGTCGGGATCGAGAGGTTATGGCACAA
>JAGRJZ010000222.1 GCA_020442505.1 Alphaproteobacteria bacterium
TCCATCAAGGGTTTGAGCTTTAAAATTCTCCAGAGGGAGGGTGATACTTATTTTCCTGCCAAAAACTATTCTGAGTATAGGTGGATACCAGAAAAGGATTTTCTTGCCGTTCCTTTTGTGGTGTATGGGGATAATTTAGCCATTATTCTGTTCGATCCTGAGCCTGTCGTGATTGTCATTAGTTATCCAGCAATTGCAGGTGCCTACAGGCTTCAGTTCAATGTTATATGGGATAGCGCTATGGTTCCTCCCAAAAGAGCAAGCGGAAAGTCCGAGCGATAATTAATAGGGCCCCTTTTAGGTGGCAGTTTAGTTGGTATGAGTGTTCTGCGTCAAACATCACCTACGTTTTGTGGGGCAGCGGCAGCAAATGGCAATGTCCAAGGGAGTTCTGTGTGCGTACAGGAGCACCTAGTTCAGGCAATTGATCTGCAAGATGTCCTGAAGGCAGATAGTCAGGATCCCGTAAATCTGGATGTTCTTGGACATCTTATTGCGGCACAAGCTTCTCTGCACCATCAACAGTATCGAGGCACGAAAGAGAGGCTTAGACGGCTTCTCACAAACAGTGGAAATACTGTGAGGGGCTTTGTTCTCTACGCGGAGGGCATGGGGCCGGCTGGATTTGCAATTTATTATCCTATGATCAGTGGTGAAGGCAAACGCATTTCCTACTGTGAAGACTTTTTCGTCGTTGAATCTTGTCGTGGGCACGGCAT
Organism: Alphaproteobacteria bacterium; assembly: GCA_020442505.1. Taxonomy (GTDB): domain Bacteria; phylum Pseudomonadota; class Alphaproteobacteria; order Micavibrionales; family Micavibrionaceae; genus JACKJA01. Next base: position 720 of record JAGRJZ010000222.1, read on the forward strand.
TATTAATCAGATTTTTCATGAACTTGCAAAGAGGACACTGGAAGAGGGGTCTGAATATCTGGAATGGTCTACGGACGCAAGAAACGATGCTGTGCTTAAGTGTAACGAAAAAGCAGGCGCAAAACATCCGAACATTGTAACGTTGTCCGCAACACATCTCCTTTCAGCACATGACGAGTCAGGAGGAAGGGATCCTCTCTCGAGTATATGGCAGCAAGTCGGCGGTAATTTCTCGACAGGAGGTGAGGTTGTTCCTAATTTGAGGACGTATCTTTTAGAAGCAAGGCATGTGGACCATACAAAGCCGTTAGGGATAGACTCTAATATTATCAGACAAACCGGAGACATGCCATTTAAAGGTTTTATTACTTTTGAGAATGGTAGACCGGATCCTGTGGCAATTGTACTTGGCTCTCTGCATCTGAGTACGTTTAAATTGGAAAAAGGCATCTATCTTGAAAATCCTGTCATCGCTGAAGGCGTTGATCAAAGGGCCGTTGTCTTGTCTGTCGTCGATAAGATGAGCCAATATACGCGCAAGAACCCTTTGGGCCATGCGAAGTGGCACGTTTCTGAGAAAAACGAACAAATGCTTCACTTGTTGAAGGAGGAGCTTGGCATGCCTGTTGATACAATGGATGGCTCGTCAGCATCTGAGCTTCTTCTTTTCCGATTAACGAACGGTTCTTTGAGAAAGATAGCGGCTAACGAGCCTGATCGTGTTTTACGGATTAACCCTTCAGCTTCTATTGGTGCCCGCAACCATTTAGTACGTTAATAAGCCTCCCCTTCCCCATCCCTTCTCTTTCCCCTATAATCGGTCCCTATGGACGATGACGCGACGGGACAGAGCCCTTTGGACGGGGTGTATCGGGTGACCACGACCTCCAGCTATGACGGGCCGCTGGAGAAGAAAAGCGACGGGGTCACCGAAATCCGCGGTGGACGCACCCAGCGCCGCGACGCCGCGAACGTCCTGTGGACCAGCACCTTTACGATCCTGAACGAGCGGGAGGTCGAAATGGTCTCTCTGGCCGATCCGCGCGACGCGGCCTCCGACCATGCTCTGACCCGCCCCGACGGCACGCCCACGCGCCAGCCCGTCGCATATCGCGCCACGCTCAAATACGCCCGCAAGGACGACCGGATTCAGATCTCGGGCTCTATCGCCTATGGCGACGAGGTGATTTTCCTGACCATGCAGAAAACCCCGGATTCTAGCTGTTTTTCTTGATCCGCCGGCGCTGGACGGAGGACGGAATATGCAGCGCCTCCCGGTATTTCGCAACGGTCCGCCGGGCGATCGCGATCCCCTCCGCCGTCAGCAGCGTCACGATTTTATCGTCGGACAGGATTTTTCGCGGGTCCTCCCCGTCGATCAGGGTTTTGATCCGCGCCTTCACGGCCTCCGCGGAATGGGCGTCGTCGCCGGTCCCCAGCGCGGTCGAAAAAAAGAATTTCAGCTCGAACAGCCCGCGCGGCGTGCCGATATACTTTCCGGTCGTCACGCGGCTGACGGTGCTTTCGTGCATGGCGATCTTCTCGGCGATGTCGCGCAGAGTCATCGGCCGCAGGAATTCGATCCCGTAGAGGAAAAAGCCCTCCTGCTGCTCCACGATTTCCCCCGCGACCTTCAGGATCGTCTTCGCCCGCTGGTCCAGCGCCCGGACTAGCCAGCCCGCGGCGGTCAGTTGTTCGTTCAGATAGGCTTTATCCCGCCGGGTTCTGGCGTGCTGCGCGACCTCGGTGTAATAGGTTCGGTTAACCAGAACGCGGGGCAGCGTCTCCGCGTTCAGCTCCACCCGCCACCCCCCGCCGAGATTTCTGGGCAGACGTTTCATCAAGACGTCCGGCACGGCGGTCTGAACCACCAGATGGTCGAAAGCCCCGGCGGGCTTGGGGTTCAGGCGGCGTATTTCCGCGATCATGTCCTTCAGATACGTGTCGTTCACCCCGCAGCGCGCGGCCAGTGTCGCGTGGTCGTGCGTCCCCAGCAAAGCAAGATTGTCCAGCAGCGCCCGCATCGGAGCGTCCAGCGTTCCTTTCTCCGCCAGTTGCAGCGCCAGGCATTCGGCCAGATCCCGCGCGAAGATCCCGGTGGGATCGCACTGTTTCATCCGCTCCAGCAAACGGTTCAGACGCTCAGGCGAACAGCCCAGTTTTTCCGCCAGAAGCGTCGGGTCGTCGCGCAGATAGCCGCTTTCGTCCAGCCGGTCGATCAACAGCGCCCCGATTGTCCGGTCCTGCGGATCGTCGAAGCTTAGATTCATCTGCTCGGTCAGATGGTCGCGCAGGGTTTTCGATTCGCTTAAACGGCTTTCGAAGCCTTCCTCCATCGGGTCGAAAGAGGCGTTGCCCCCTGCGCCGATCGTCGCCATGCCCGAGCCCGCGTCGAAATCCGGCAGAGCAACATTATCGGCCTCGTTCCCGGTCCAACCTTCGTCGAACGCCGCGTCCATATCGTCCTGCGTTTCCGCCGAAGCCGGGGTGTCCGGGGGATCCTCCGCGGCGTTGTCGTTCTCGTCGGAGGCCTTTTCCAACAGCGGATTTTGCTCCAGCGCCTCCTCGATATACTCCGCCAGCTCCATATTCCCCATCTGCAACAGCTTGATCGCCTGTTGCATTTGAGGGGTCATGACCAGATTTTGAGACTGGCGCAGATCAAGGCGCTGGGAGAATTCGCTCATACCGGCATTCTACCACCGCGCGTTCCTTCCGAAAAGCACGAAGAGAGAATGGCGAGGGGGTGGGGCTTTAAGCCGGGATCATCGGCGCGGCAGGGCGCATACGGCTTGCCGGGCCCTCTGGTCCGGGCGTGTCCGGAGAAACCAGGGGAGGTCTGACATCCGGGTCCGCGCGTAACGTGAAAGCACCCTTCAGACCCGCTTGGTCCGCGACCGGGGTCTGCGTGTTCCCGACGAGCCCGTGTTCCTGCGCCGCGCTTGTCCGGGCGAGATAGGTTTGTACCCTGTTGCGTCCGTGACGTGCGCTGCCTTCCACGGCATATTCCGAATTTACAAGATCATCCTTAAAGGCCTCTCCCAATTCTGCGATGCTGTCCGTTAGGGTTCCAAAGCGATACTCTTCTGGAATCCCCTCTGCTGCAAGGGCTTTGTCTACGGCCTCTTCGGCAATCATCCCCGTCACCGGGTCGGCCACCCCGGATGCTGCGATAACTGGCGCGGCGGCCGCGATGGCATAAAACTGTTTTTTGGTAAGCTCTCCCCTGTCAAACGCGGCCTGCGCTTCGCTGGCAACCAAAGCAGCCGAGCCCGCCCCGATCGCGCCCCCGATGGCCGGGAATTTATGGCCGATATGGCCAAGCACTTTTCCCAAAATCTTCATTTTCCCCAGTTTAGCGGCGTTTTCTACCCCCTCTGCCGCCATGTTTGCTGCGCCCCTGGCTTTTACAGGAAAGTCAATCTGAGACGGTTTTGCTTGTGTGTACGCAGCAAGCGGTTTGAGATTGGCGCCGGTCGGTTGCGCGATGGGAACGTAGCCAGGAATTGTTTCCCTCAATGTCTCTTCCACCACGTCAAGTATAGGGGATTTCACGCCTGACGCATCGATCGTCCCGAGCGTGATGCCATTGATCTTTTCACCCGGACGGACGGTCATCGCGCTAACGGTAACATTATCCGCCCCAGCAGGATCGATAGACAAAGCGCGATCACGCAAGGCCGCCGCGATATCGACGTTGTCGACCCCTTGTTCTTGTAATTCTTTAGCCAGAAATTCTCCTATTTGTCGCTTCGCATCCAAGAGCGCATCCAGGCCGGGCTCGGCCAGAGCGCGGTCTCGTGCGAGAAGCCCGTCACTGCCTGCGAGAAAGACCACACGCTGACCCGGCTGCAACGTCAGAGAATGAGTGCGTGTCAGAGCAAAGGCGCCTTCTTGTCCATTCCCGGCGGTATGGAGAAATTTAATATAAGGCTCTCCTCTCCTTTCGAACGAAAGGGCGTGGTCCGCGTCCGTTGGCTCACCGACCAGATCCATGAGAGACACTTGGCCCGTTCTTTCATCGATAACAGCGGCAAGAACCTCGCAATCCCCCAGGCCGGCGGATGTGACCGTGAACGTTGTTCCATCCTGGCTGGAGACGTTCAAAAGGGCCATATTGGCGGTGACCGCATATTCCGTATTAGAGGCAGGTGTCACGCTTGCCGCCGAATCAAGCACGCTTTGCGTGATATTATCAAA
>JAGRJZ010000223.1 GCA_020442505.1 Alphaproteobacteria bacterium
CTCAAACTTCTCCTTTGACATTTTGCGCTCCTCAAAAGTTTCCTGTTCCTGAACCGCCAAGACGGCAAAACGCTTACAAAAAAACTGAAAACGTTTTCACGCCTTGGCGGTTAATGATGACCAAAGCCCGCCCTTTGCCAGAGACAAAGAACGTGGAGCTGATTTAGAAAAGTTTTTCGGCAGTGTCAATGGGAAAAAGTGGCGTTTTGCTTCAAAAGGGTTATAGTCCACCCTCCCGAGACAAACACGCCCTAATAAGCAAGGACGAATTTCACGATGACCCCCGCCGCCCGGATCAAAGCCTGTATCGACCTGCTGGAAAAGATCGCCGTCAGCCGCATTCCCATGGACGGAACGATCGGCGATTACATGCGGGTGCGACGCTATATCGGATCAAAGGACCGCTCCGCGATCGCCGAAAGAACGTACGAGATCGTCCGGCATACGGCTCGGCTCGGCTGGTGGCTCAAGAAAACCGGTGCGGAGGACACCCCCCGCAACCGTGTTCTGGCTTGGCTTGCCATGGGCGAATGCTGCGCCCCCAAGCGGCTGAAGGATTTGTTCGACGGCTCCAAATACGGACCGGACAAACTCTCCGACGAAGAACGCGCCTACGTCGAAAAATGGGAAGGGGATGTTTTAAACCATTCCGCCATGCCCGAATCCGTCCGGGCGGAATGCCCGCTTTTATACGAAGACAAACTCCGTAGCTATTTCGGCCCCGATTTCGTGCCTGAAATGGAAGCCATGCTCCATCCGGCGCCGCTCGATTTACGGGTGAATATCTGGCGCGCGACTCGCGATAAAGCGCGCGCGTATCTTTCTGCCGACGGAGTCGAAACGGATGAAACGATCTTCTCGCCCTGGGGCCTGCGGGCCCGGGGGAAAGCATATCTGTCAAAAACCAAGGCCTTCGCAAAAGGATGGATCGAGATTCAGGACGAAGGTTCCCAGTTGATCGCCTTGGCTTGCGACGTGCAGCCGGGCATGCAGGTGCTGGATTATTGCGCGGGCGCAGGGGGCAAAACGCTTGCTCTGGCCGCTTCCATGGGTAATAAAGGGCGAATCGTCGCCATGGATCTGGAACCTCGGCGTCTGGAGAAATCCCGCGCCCGGCTAAAAAAGGCGGGGCTCGCGGATTGCGTCGAAATCCGGCCGCTTTCGGATGAGAAAAACCGCAAATGGCTGCGCCGTCAGAAGGAAAGCTTCGATCTGGTGTTAACGGACGTGCCGTGCAGCGGCACAGGAACCTGGCGCCGCAACCCGGATATGCGCTGGCGCACCTACGGTCCGCCGCTCGAGGAGCTTGTGGATATTCAAGCCGACATCCTGGAGAAAGTCGCAAAAACGGTCAAGCCCGGGGGTCGGCTGGTTTACGCGACGTGCTCCCTGTTGCCGGACGAGAACGAACGCCAGATCGAGAGCTTTTTGGCCGGGCATCCGGAGTTTTCTCTTTTCCCCCTCCCGGATTCGCTGCGCGCGGTCTGCGCCGGGGAAAAGAACGAACCGGTACCCTTTATGCGTCTAACCCCCTATCGTCATGGAACGGACGGGTTTTTCGCCGCCGTGCTGACACGCACATAAATGACCCGAGGTTTTGATGACACAACAGACGAAACAGGCGCCCGCGCCGCTCTGCGGTCCTGACGATCCACCGGCTTACAAGCTCCTGAACCCGGACGGGAAAGCACCGTTTATTATTTTGTGCGATCACGGCGGCACGGCCATCCCGCAAAAGCTTGGGATGCTTGGATTGCCGCCGGCGCTGTTCGAGACCCATCACGACATTCACGATATTGGCACGCGGGCGGTCGCTTTAAAGATGGCGGATTTGATCGACGCGCCGACCCTGATTGCCCATTACTCGCGCTTGCTGATCGACGTGAACCGGCGTCTCGACCACCCGACCTCCATCGTAACCGGGATCGAAGGACACAGCGTTCCGGGCAATTTCGATCTCACGGAGGAGGAACGATCCGCCCGGCGCGAGGCGGTCTTTACCCCTTATCACGACAGGGTTACGGCGCTCGTCGATCGATTCGAATCGCAAGAAATCATGCCGACGATTCTGTCTCTTCACAGCTTCACCCGTTATTTCTACAAACAGGTGCGGCCCTGGGACGCCGGAATTTTATGGGTCCAGGATTTTCGTCTGCCGTCGTTTCTGCTTTCCTTTCTAGCGGAGAAGGGATTACGAATCGGCAATAACGAACCCTACGACGCCCGTATTTTGCGGGGAACCACGACTAACCACCACGCGGATGCGCGGCGGTTGCCGAACGCTTTGGTTGAAATCTGCAACGATCAGATTGCTGACCAGGCCGGTGTGGAACGCTGGGCCGGCTATCTGGTGGACTCTTTGCAAAAGGCCCTTGCGGAAGGCGTTCTGGACGGCTATTACGATGGTCCGGACCTGGTCCACAACCCGGGTCAGGATCGAGCCTATATCCAGGCCTTACGCGCTAAAGCCGAACAAGGAGATTGACGACCATGAGCGAAAACAACGTGGCATCCTTTCCACAGGGAAACATGGATAACGACGCAACGCAGGATGTCGGCGGCGTTGCAGGTAAGCGCCTGAACGCCTTTTTGGAAAGAATCGAGCGGCTGGAAGAAGAAAAAGCCGCCTTGGCAGAAGACGTCAAGGAAATTTACGGCGAGGCAAAGGCTGTTGGATTCGATGCGAAGATCATGCGCAAACTCATTCGCCTTCGCAAGATGGACGGCGATAAAAGGCGGGAGGAAGATGAACTTCTCGAACTTTACAAGGCCGCCATCGGGATGGTTTGATGCTCTGTTCGTCCCGGTCGCCCTGCTCGTTGCCTTCGGCTCGAGTCTTTTTCTTCGGGGAACCGGGAGCGTCTTGTTCGTTCCGGCTTTGACGGGCGTTTTCGCGGCCAGCGCGTTTTTGCTTTTCAAAAACCTTCGGACCGGCGCCGGACTTCCCGGGAACGTGGGTTCTGTGTTTCTTTTTCTCTTCTGGCTTTATCTGGGAGTGAGCCTATCCTGGTCGACCGTGCCGTTTATGAGCACGCTCTTTTTCCTTATTCTGGGCAGTCTGCCGCTTTTGTTCTTTTCACTGGTCGGCGCGCCGAAAATCGTTCTGCGATACACGGCGATCGGAATCGGCGGCGGTCTCGGCGTTCTGGCGCTGTGGGCACTGGTTCAGTTTTTCTTTTTCTACGATTCGTACGGGCCGCGCATTCACCACCCTTTGATGAACCCGAATAATCTTGCGGCTTTGTTCAATATGGGCTTATTCGTCGCGCTGGGGTTGTACGCGGCCGCGCCGAACAAAAAAACTAGTCTTTTAA
>JAGRJZ010000224.1 GCA_020442505.1 Alphaproteobacteria bacterium
TGCGCGCCGTGGATCGCTACGGCAACAAATCCACCTTTGCCGGACCCGTGCAGGCCACGACCAGCGGGGATCAAACCGTTGTTCTTGTTTTGGAGTAATCCCGTTGCGCCGTCTTAAGGCTGCATTTTTTTGCCGGGAATTTCCATTCTTTCCAGTTCCTCAACCTGTCCTGCAAGGTGCACATTTTGGATGTTTCTGAACGTAGCGTCTACTTCCTTCAAAATATCCGCATTAACAGGTTGAACTTGCCTCAGGATTTCGGAAATTTTTTCGCCGTAACAGGGGCCTTTTTCTGCCACGACAAGCAGGATTGTCAAAAATTGTAACTGTGCCTCAGGATCGGGGGAGTTTCCATTGATTTGTCCAACGCGTTTTTTGACACTATCGAGTAGTTTGTCGGTATTAACCGGAAACTTGTCTGATCGGATCATATCAGCAAGAATTTCTTGCGCTTTTTCCCGGAGAGCGGCGTCTTTTTCATGAAGAGCCAGTGCCGTTATTTTTGCGGACATACTTTCGCAAAGCTTCGTCCCCTCCCCATCTATTTTTTCTACTTGAGAAGTATATCTCTCAACAGCATTCATCATACGCATTCTTGTATTGGGATCAGTAGCAGTCATGCCAACCGACAAAGTTGCATTGATAAAGGCCAGATTTCTCACGCTTTCCTTCTTTGTTTCGTCCGCCATTTTTTAAAGTCTCCTATGATTGTTGATTTTGTTCATTACGTCATTGACGTGCGTTTTTATAGCACGATACAAGCCGGAATGTAAAGTTTATGAAAATTATTTTCTCCCATAAGATTAACGAGAGGAGCCACACATGACCACAACCAAGAAAATCTCGGAGTTGCCCGCCGCGGTCACGCCGCTGCAGGGCGACGAAGTCGTCCCTGTCGTACAGGACAATGCCACGCGCCGGGCGACCGTCGATGAAATCCGGGATGGTCTGGCCGACGCGGTACACACGCACACGCTTTCGGATATTGCCGATGCGGGAACGGCAGCTGCTGCAGCCACAACAGACTTCGCTACGGCGGCACAAGGCGCTCTGGCCGATACGGCTCTGCAGCCCGCGGACGTGGGCAGTGCCGCCTATAACGAAACGGCGGATTTTGCCACGGCGGCGCAAGGGGCGCTGGCCGATACCGCTACCCAGCCGGGGGATCTGGCATCCGTGGCCACAAGCGGCGATTACGGCGATTTGAACGACACCCCTCTGGCCGGGTTGGCGAACGTCCTTATCAACGGCTGCGGGCGTGTTTCCCACCGGGGCGATCAATCGCTCGGCACGAGCTGGGGAAAGGCTTCGGTGGATTTACTGGCCGTCAAAGCTGAAGGCTCCGTGTCTGCCGGAACGATCAAGCGTGTGACCAGCGCCTTTACGTTGACGGAAACCGGCCATGCCACTTTTGTGGAGAATGCAACGCTTACCGGTGCGGGCAAAATCCTGTTCCGACACCGCATTGAATCCAAAGACGCGCGGCCCTTTGCCAACGGCCCGGCGCATTTTTCCGCGCGCACCTATCACGACAGCGGAGCCACGCTGGATTACACAATCACAATCAACAAAGCGGACGCGGTGGATGATTTTTCCGCCACCACGCAAATCGCCACGGGCACGGTGAACGTGGCGCACGATACGAACGCCGATATCGATCTGGCCATTGCCGATATGGGCGATTGCAGGAACGGGATCGAAATCGAGGTCAAAGTCGATTGCGGAGAGATCACGACCAAAGACACTTATTTCGGGCAGGAGCAGCTTTCCATCGGCACCGCGAAACGGCCCTTCCTCGTCCGGCCTGTTTCTCTGGAGGAAAAGCTGGTCAGCCGCTATTTGCGTATCGTTGGCGGAATTCTGGGCGTGGCTAATTCCGCGAGCAACATGCAGGCGGTTTTTTCCCACCCCGGCATGCGCGCCGCGCCG
>JAGRJZ010000225.1 GCA_020442505.1 Alphaproteobacteria bacterium
CGCATATCCGCCAAAACGGCGTCATATGTAACGGAAATTCCTTGGGATTGCAACTCTTTAAAGCGCCTTTTTGCACGAATCTCCGTATCGGCGGTCACAAAGAACTTGAGCGGCGAATCCGGGCAGATCACGGTCCCGATATCCCGCCCGTCCAAAACCGCTCCCGGAGCGCTCCCGGGGGGATGGGCGGCGAAGTCTTTCTGAAAACAAAGCAACGCCGTCCGCACGGCCGGAATAGCAGCCACTTTGGACGCTGCCTGCCCGGCTTCGTCGGAAGATAAAGCGCGGTCAGACAGGAGGGACAGATCGACGATATCCCGCAACCCTTCCGCCGCCGCCAGCGCGGCCGTTTGATCCTCAGGATCGCCGCCGGACTGCAAGACGCGCCAGCCGACGTAACGATATAACCTGCCCGTATCGAGATGAGCATAGCCTTTGTGTTCGGCGATAAGCCGCGCCAGGGTCCCCTTCCCGCTCGCGGCCGGGCCGTCAATGGCGATAACAACCGGTTTATCTGTCATGAAAAACGTCTTGCACGATCGCGAGGAAATAGTCAATTACCCGGCCAGAGAAGCCGTCTCTTCCCACGCCATTTTTTTGCGATAAATCGTCGAGGGCGATACGCCAAGCATCGCGGCGGCCTGCGGCACGTTTCCCGCGCACGCGGCGATCGCCCTTTCGATGGCGCCACGCTCGACGTCGGATAGCGGCACAATCGCTCCGCCGGTTTCCCCGGTCGGTCCGCCTTCGTTCCGTCTGTGCATCAGCTCCCCCGGAAGCATCGCGGCCGTGACCTCCCTTTGATCGCCATGGTTCATAACGGCGACATGGCGCACGACGTTTTGCAGCTGCCGGATATTCCCGGGCCACCGATAGGCTCTCAAAATCGCCTCGGCGTCTTCTGCGAAGGCGGAGAACGCCTTGTCCTCCTCCGCAGCGTAGCGCTGCAGGAAGAGCTCCGCAATATCGGTCACGTCGCTCCCGCGCTCCCGCAAGGGCGGCATGTGGATCGGCAGGACGTGAAGACGATAGAACAGATCCTCCCGAAAGCGTCCGGACTGGATTTCGGCCAGCGGATCTCTGTTCGTGGCGCAAATAATCCGGACGTTCGTCGTTTCCTGCTTGCTGCCGCCGACCTTGGTAAAGGTGAAATTTTGCAAAAAACGCAGCAACTTCGTTTGCATGTCCGGGGTCATTTCGGCGATTTCGTCCAAAAACAGCGTCCCCCCCTCGGCCAGAGACGCCGCCCCGCTGCGGTCCATCACGGCCCCGGTAAAGGCGCCCTTCACATGCCCGAATAATTCGGATTCCATCAAGTCCCGGGGGATGGCCGCGCAGTTGATCGGCACGAAGGGCCCTCCGGCGCGCGGGCCGTGCTTGTGGATTGCCTCGGCGCAGACCTCCTTTCCGGTTCCCGACTCCCCGGTGATAAAAACGGGGGCGTTGCTGCGCGCGGC
>JAGRJZ010000226.1 GCA_020442505.1 Alphaproteobacteria bacterium
GCAAAACCGCTAGAAACGAAAAGGAACGCGCCTAGAACGAACCAGAGTCCCGTCATGCCCGCATGGGAAAAACGCAAGGGCGCGAGCAAAAACCACAGCAAAGCCATAACCAACCAGAGCGCCGCGACTAAAACCCCGGAGGGCTCGAAAGGCAGCGCGAAATACCCCCCGACCCCGAAGGAGAAAAGAACCGGCAGCCACAAAACAACCCGGTCTTTCTGTCCGGCCAAAGCGGCCTGCAAAAGCCCCGGAAGCGCTTTTATCTTGTCTGAAACAGACATGTTTCTTGAGCTCTTTTCGTGATAAGATGCGTCCCGGCACTTGCTTCTACAAAAGGATATCTCATGACAAAACCGCCTTCCTTTCTGACCAGAACCGCGACAGACCCCGTCATGATCATTCCGCTGACGGAAAAATCCTTTCCCGGATGGATAAAAAAGCAGACGGCGGGACTAAAGGCCAGAATAAAGGAGGAGACTTTTGCCGGCAAGGCGGGACAAGTCCTTTTCGATCGCGACAAGGACGGAACGCTGTCCCGGGTTTTAGCGGGCGTGAGCGACCCTGTGCAGCTCTATGATTTTTCAAAGGTCGCCGTTCTTATCAAAAGCACCTTACAACCGGAATTTTTGAAAAAAACCGTCTTCGCGTTCGACGAATCGTCCTTGACTCCGGCCGACGCGACCAACGCCTGTATCGGCTGGGCGTTAGCGGGTTATCGGTTCGATCGTTACAAACCGGATTCAAGCCCCCTGCCCCGTTTGCTCTGCCCGAAGGCGCCGGAGAAAAAACGCGCCGCGGCCTTTATCGAGGCGATTTCTCTCGTGCGGGATCTGATCAACACCCCCGCCAACGATCTGGGGCCGGAGGAAATGGAGCTGGCCATGCGGGCCATCGCCGAACAACACAAGGCCACGCTGAAGGTCACGAAAGGCGCCGCTCTTGAAAAAGCCTATCCGCTCGTACATGCCGTCGGCAGGGCCAGCCCTCGCCTCCCGCGCCTGATCGAACTGCGCTGGGGAAAGGCGACGGATCCAAAACTGACGCTGGTGGGAAAGGGCGTGTGCTTCGATACGGGCGGATTAAATCTGAAACCTACCAATTTTATGGCATTGATGAAAAAAGACATGGGCGGCGCGGCACATGCGCTTGCCCTTGCCCATCTGGTAATGAGCCAAAAAGTACCGGTGCGCCTGCGCCTGTTGGTTCCCGCGGTCGATAACGACGTGTCGGGCGGCGCGTTTCGCCCCGGCGATATCCTCCAAAGCCGCAAAGGCCTGACGGTCGAAAACACCAACACGGACGCCGAAGGTCGCTTGATCCTTGCGGACGCACTGGCTGCGGCGTGTGAAGACGATCCGGCCCTTGTGATCGATTTCGCAACGCTAACGGGATCGGCCCGTGCGGCGCTTGGGCCCGACGTTCCGCCCTTCTTTACGAATAACGACAAACTGGGACACGCCTTGCAAAAGGCCGCGGACACGGTCGAAGACCCGCTTTGGCGCATGCCGCTGTGGCAGGCCTACCGCCCGAAGATCGAAAGCCCCGTAGCCGACCTCGTCAACAGTGCAAAAACCCCGGGAGACCTGATCTATAGCGCGTTGTTCCTGGAACGGTTTCTGGACGGAAAAACGGACTGGATCCACCTGGATCTTTACGGCTGGCAGGATTCCGGTTTACCCGGGAAACCCGCCGGCGGAACCGATATGGGGCTGCGCGCGGTCTTTGCGCTGCTAGAGGAAAAATACGCAACGGCGTGATCGCCTCATTCGCCGTGACAGATACGGGAGACCCGGTCATATTCCTCGCGCGAATCGACCTTGCTTTGAAGGTCGGCCATTTCCGCCTCCATATCGACCTTGACCGCTTCGATCGCCTCTTGCACCCGTGAGACAAGATTCTCTTGCGCGGCCGGCAGCGCGCTGGCCGTAAAAGGTCCGAACGCCCCCGCCGAATCGACCGTCTTTTTAACACTCTCCCCGATTGACTGCGCATAGCGGTTCATCACGGCCCGATCGACTTTCACGTGCCTGCGCTCATGCGCGATGATCGCCTTACGGCAAGCCCCGTGGTTGTAGTCCTTTGCAACATATATTTTCGGCCGCAACGTCACCGTCACCTTGATTTCGTCGTAATACAAACACGTCAGGCCCAAACTCGGGAACTCGTGAATTTTCCATTTAACCTCGATGCTGGTCGTGGGATGATCTTCGCGCAGCCCGCCTGTCGTCAGATCAACCCCCGGCCCATAGGGGGAAACCGTGTCGCTGTGGATCAGCCCCAGCGCGGCAGAATCTTTGCTGTAATCATAGACGATCTCTTCCGTGACCGGATCGACGAGTACACGAGGCGCCGCGGGCAAGCTGCACCCGCTCGGCCCCGAGGACAAAACCAACAAAGAGGATATCGTTAAAAGATCGAGACCGAACATACCCGTCATTATACCAAATTTTCGGTTAACAGAGTCTTTGCGGTGTGATAGGAGTTCTCCACTCTTGTGATAAAAAAGGAAGGGAAATCATGTCGTTTCTGGGCGAATTGCTTCTTTTGGCGCTGGATATCTACCTCTGGGTCATTATCGCCTCGGTCGCGATCAGCTGGCTTTTGACCTTTGAGGTACTCAACGCGCGCAACCCCCAGGCCCAGAACCTGATCCGGCTTTTGCAAAAGGCGACAGACCCGGTTTACCGTCCTCTGCGACGTTTTATTCCCCCGCTCGGCGGACTTGATTTTACGCCTTTGGTCGTGATCTTCGGTATTTATTTCCTGAAACGCGTCGTCGTGCAGTTGTTTATTTATTGATGTCTGGACAAAGTAAAAGGACGTTGCCATGACCGCACAAATAATCGACGGAAAAACCGTGGCCGCGACCTTGCGAGAGGCCATCGTAGGAGAGATAGTGGCACGCCCCGCAGGATCTGGAAAGCCGGGACTTGCGGTCATTCTGGTCGGGGAAGACCCGGCCTCGCAAGTCTACGTCCGGAACAAAATCACGGCCTGCGAGAAAACCGGATTCCTGAGTTTTGAGCATAGACTCCCCGAGGCAAGCACCTTTGATGCCATCGCCGCGACGATTAAGACCCTGAACGACGATCCGGCGGTGCACGGCATCCTTTTGCAATTGCCGCTGCCTGATCATCTTGCGGCGGCGCAGGAATCCCTCGTTCAGATGATTGCTCCGGCGAAAGACGTGGACGGTTTGACCGTGACCAACGCCGGAAAGCTGTTTTTGGGCATGGAAGACGGGCTGCTTCCGTGCACGCCGCAAGGATCCTTGCTTCTGATCAAGGAAATCCAAAAAGATCTGACGGGCCTTCATGCCGTCATCGTTGGTCGCTCCAATCTTTTCGGTAAACCGATGGCCCAGCTTCTTCTCCGCGAAAACTGCACCGTGACCACGGCCCATTCCCGGACAAGGGATTTACCCGCCCTGTGCCGACAGGCCGATATTCTGGTCGCTGCCGTTGGACGCCCGAAAATGATCAAAAAAGACTGGATCAAGCCCGGCGCGATCGTGATCGATGTGGGGATCAACCGGCTGGAAAGTGGAAAGCTCTGCGGTGATGTGGATTTTGACGAAACGCTGGACGTGGCCGGCGCGATCACGCCTGTCCCGGGCGGAGTGGGACCGATGACGATCGCGTGTCTCCTGCAAAACACGCTCCGCGCGGCGACCCTCTGAACTCAGACACGCTCGCCCGAGACAAAGGATTCCTGCTCCATCACATGGGCGATCTCGTCGGCAACACGCTTGTTGTAGCCCTGCTCTACCAGGTGCGCTGCTACCAGAATGGCCCGGGAAAACCCGTATACGTCCATGCAGCCGTGGCTTTTAACGCAGATCCCGTCCAGCCCCAGGAACATCCCGCCATTATAAAAACGCGGATCGAAACGCTGTTTCATCCGCCGAAGCGCACCAGAGGCCAGCAAAGCCCCGCACATCGCCAGAGGATTGGATTTTAAAGCCCCGCGCAGCAAATGACCGGAGAGGTTGGCGACCCCCTCCGCGACCTTCAGCGCCACGTTCCCGGTAAAACCGTCCGTCACCACGACATCGACGGTTCCTTTCGGGATGTCATTCCCCTCGACGAAGCCATGATAACGACCAGGGAACTTTACCGATGACAAAATCGCCGCGGCGTTACGAATTTCGTCATGGCCCTTCATTTCTTCGGTCCCGATATTCAGCAGCCCGACCGTCGGCGATTCGATGCCGCTAACGGCCCGGGCATAGACCGCCCCCAAAATGGCGAACTGGACCAGCATCTCCTCGTCGCAAACCAGATTGGCTCCTAAATCGAGCATCACGGAATCACGGGATTCGGTTGGAATTATACTGGCGATGGCCGGGCGATGAATTCCTGGCAAACACTTTAAAACCATCTTCGAAAGCGCCATCAACGCCCCGGTATTCCCGCCGGAGACCACGCTCTGGGCGGCCCCGTCGCGCACGGCCTCAAGCGCCAAACGCATGGAGGTTCCCTTGCTGGAACGAATGGCAACGGAGGGTTTATCCGCCCCGGAGACGATCTTATCTGTATGATGAATCGTGGAAACAGCCCTCAGCGCAGGGTCGGCCTCCAGATACGGGGCGATGCGCGTTTCGTCCCCGAAGAACAGAAACCGAACCGCCGCGCCCAGTTCCTTACGGGCCAACCCGGCCGCGGGAACAACAACGGAGGGCCCGAAATCGCCCCCCATGGCATCAAGCGCTATGGTTTGAATATCAGACATGGAAAGAGTCGGTTTACACCCCGGTTGCGAACATCAAGATCAAGGAAGTGTAGCCTGTCGCAAGCAAGTTGCAACCCGAAATTTTTACGGTTCGCCTTCAAAAAAGCCGCCTCTTACGGCAGAAGTGGGCCTCTTAATTTCTTTCAGGAAAGCCTTCCTGATTTCTTTTTTCACCTTTTCGGAATCCTTGCCGGACTCCTGCGAAATAGCGCGGGCCAAATGGCGAACCGTATCAGAAAGAAAAAGCCCCCAAGCCCATTCTTCTGCAAAACTTTGGTTTCTATAAATGTGAGGATTAAGAGAGCACCACTGGGCACCATTCGCTATCCACGAACGAAGAACCTCGGTTGAATTGGCATCTTCTCTTGCCGCCGGTGGAGGAACAAGCTCTCTCAAGGATAATTACTCCCAAGGATAACTATTCCCGCTCTTCGAGAACCTGACGGCCTTTATACATACCGGTCTTCAGATCGATATGGTGGCGGCGCTTGGGCTCACCCGTGTGAGCGTCCTCGACCCAGTTAACCTGTTTCAAACCATCGTGAGAACGACGCATGCCTTTTTTGGACTGAGACGTTTTTCTTTTTGGAACGGCCATGACTTTTATTCCTTCTCGCTTTATCTTTAAGGCACGCTTGATAAATGATTTTTCCAGACAAGGCAAGGAAAATCAGTGCGATTCTTCTTTATTTTTCTTCCATTCCTTCAGCCCGGCAAAGGGATGCGGGCGCTCGGCGGCGGATAAAACCCGGGCGGCTTTCGAGTCGTCGCCGTTTTCATACACAATTCCCGCCTTATGTGGGTAGGGATCGATCGCCAACGCCAGATACTGGGCGGCCAGCTCCCCCAAGTCGATCTTCCCGTCGACAACCGGCTCGGGGTCGTCTTTTTCCTCAAGGATCGGAATCTCCGCATCGGGAATCCGGCTCAACCGTTCATGACGCGCCCGGGACAAAGAAACCGCCGTTTCTTCGTCCGCGTACCAACTCTCGAAGGATTCCACGATTCGGTTTTCAATCGGCTCGCGCGTCACCACGCATTCCTGTATGACCAGGGCTTCTACAAAACCGGTGACGCGGATCAACGCGCCGCTCTCACGAATCAAGGACATGTCCGCGCTCACATCCTGTATTTTTTCCACGGAAAAACGGCGCGCCAAATCCCGACACTCTGCCTGCGTGGCCGTCATCGCGACCTTCAAAGGCGCCTCTTCCGTCACCCGGGCAACGTCCACAGGACGGAACCATTCGGTTTGGAGCAATGGCGTTTTTTTATCTTTCATAATTTTTTGTGTCTCTTTTTTTATCTTTCTTTCCACCTCCGGCTTGAAAAACCTTGCCGGATCGCCCATTCTAGGCGCATCGTCTATCTTATGGATCGCCTTTTTTCAGGATAGAACACGATTATGCTGCCGAATGCGAGGATAAAAATGCGTTTGAACCTTGTGATTATGATCGCGTTCCTGCTCGGCGCTTGTACGCCGCTCACCCACACACGCGGCAACATGGTAGAAGATTTCCGCCTTGCCACCATCAAAGCCGGAGAGGATCACCGATCCGACGTCCTACGAAAAATCGGCTCCCCCACGACCCGGGCGCCTTTTGACGACAACGTCTGGTATTACATCGGCCAGACGACCGAAAAACGGGGAATCATGGACGAAAGCGTCAAAAAAGAGAGGATCGTCGTCGTAAGCTTTACCGAGGATGGAATCGTCGATGCTATTTCCGACGAGGAAGGAAACCGAATCGCCATCCCCTATATCCGCGAGAAAACGGAAACGTCCGGGAACGAAGTAACGGTCTTGCAACAACTTCTGGGAAATGTCGGACGATTTAACCAAACGATGAACGAATAACATGGCGGAGTTTGGCAGCATACGGAATAAAGAAGCCCCAAACGCTCTCTCGCCGAGAGGTCTTTCCGATTACCTCTGCCCGGAAACGAAAAGGGTACAGGGCCTGGATATCCACGAACCTGACTACCGTCTGAAGGCTTTTTTGATAGAACCGGGGCTCAACTATATGGAGCGCGCCCATTTCTATCCGGCGTCGGAAATAAGACGGGACATTTACCCCGGCTACGCGATGCTCTACGTTTATGATCTTCCGCCCGGGAAGCTTCGCCTGAAAACAGGCGATCGGATGATCGATATCGCCGGGCCGACGGCCTTGTTCGTCCCCCCTTATAGTTTGATCGAAGCGCATTACGCCGCCGGGTGGATTACGTGGAAAGCCTACGCTATTGAGCGCCCGCTAGATTCATTTTTTCCAGAACGAACCGTCGCCTTTCCATGGAACAAAAAAAACGAAATCAGATCATTCGCCAACATCGTCGATATTTTACGCAGCCAACACTTTTCAAGCTCCGTGGACCGTCTTGCAAGAGAGAACGCTGTTTCAAAACAAGTCTGCAATTTTGTGAACCGTTATTTTTCAGAAGATTTAAGGATTTCGGACATCGCCAAAGAACTGAAATTGCCTCACTCGACGATGACGCACACATTCGCCGATCATTGCGGTATGACTCCAGTGGGATACCGAAACACACTCCGCGTTTTTAAAGCCTTAAAACTAATCGGCGATAATTGTCAGCTGACAGATGCCTGCTACCAAGCTGGTTTCTCCGATTATTCAAATTTTCATAAGATTTTCAAAGAGATTATCGGCGCATCCCCTCTGAATTTTGCACGAAAACCGTATCAGATCAAAGACATGACCGATTTTGCGGTGACACGCCACAAGGAGGATCGCTCGGCGCAGGGGTTCGAACAATTGCTGACCGAGCTTCGGGCCGATTCAGATAATCACCCTCCCCCGCCGCATCAAGGCAATACAAAGACGTAGTAGAACGCGAGAAAATTCATGAATGTAGGCATTCTTGGCAGCAGCGGCATGATCGGATCGGCGATTTGCAAGGTCGTCGAATCCTCTTTTTCGCTAAAAAAATTCAGCCGCAAAGCCGATCCGCCCCTGCGCCTTGATTTGACAACCCCGCAAGTCATAACGCCACAACAGTTTTCCGGGCTTGACGCTCTGGTCCACTGCGCTGGCGTTGTGGATGAAGACTTCTCGCAAGATCTCTCGCAGGCCTATCTAAAGGGAACCGCAGGCGCAAAATATCTTCTCAACGCCGCCTTGGAAGCCGGGGTCAGGCGTTTCGTCTACATATCTTCAGCGCATATTTACGGTCCGTTGAACGGACGGATCACCGAGGAAAATCCCCCGGCGCCAGTCTCCGACTACGCGATCGCGCATTACGCGACGGAACAAATTTTTCGCCAAGCGGCTGTCCGGGCCCCGGAGAACGACGTTCACGTTCTGATCCTGAGACCCTGCGCGACCTACGGCATGCCGGAAGCGCTGGATCGATTTAACCGCTGGAGCCTTGTCCCCTTCTATTTCCCGAAACAGGCCGTCGAGCATGGCAAAATATCCCTTCTCCCTGGAAGCGACTCCGTTGCCCGCAACTTTGTGAGCGCAGAGGCTCTGGGCCATCATGTCGCAGCCTTTTTATCGGATCCGGCTCCACCGGCGATCCTTGTCAAGAACCCCGTCGGCCCCTATAGCGCGACTATTTTTGATTTTGCGAAGCTATGCGGCACGATCTATGAAGATCTCGTGGGCCAGCCCTGCCCCGTGGCGATGCCTATAGCTTCCCCCGAGTCAAACACCTCTCCGCTTCTTGATTATCGTTCCCTTTATACAGACCAACCTCCCGGAGAAGACATAAAGACATACCTAACACAAATGACGACTTATCTTCATCGAACAGCATGCCACGGTTGACGCTGTTTGAAAACTGTCCGAGAAAACAAAGATTAAAACACGCCTTCCCCTATGCAAACCAAGCTTGTTGCCCGTCACTTAATAATAAGGCTTGCAATCAAAAAAAGCTTCGCGTAGTCTCTGGTCCTTCTAGACGGAAAGACGCTTGTTTTTCCCTGCGCCCGTAGCTCAATTGGATAGAGCACCTGACTACGGATCAGGAGGTTAGGGTTTCGAGTCCTCTCGAGCGCGCCAACACATTGATTTTGTTGACTTCTTATTGGTTGAATTGAAGCGCGTTCAACAAAACCGTTCAGA
>JAGRJZ010000227.1 GCA_020442505.1 Alphaproteobacteria bacterium
TCAGTGCGTCGAGCAGCGCCTGCGTCGGATGTTCGTGCCAGCCATCCCCCGCGTTGATAATCGCGGCGCGGACATGGCGGGCCAGCATTTCCGGCACACCGGATTCGGCGGCCCGGACGATGATGGTCGCGGGATTGTACGAATCCAGCGTCTTGGCGGTGTCCAGATAGGTCTCGCCCTTTTTGACGGAGCTTGCGTTGCCGCTGACATTCGTCGTATCCATCCCCAGATGCTTGGCCGACAGATCAAAGCTGGACATGGTCCGGGTCGAGCTTTCGAAGAACGCGTTGATGGAGCTGCGCCCCTTGTTCAAAGCGAGCTTCTCGGTCTTGTAATGCCGGAATTTTCGGGCAAGGGCGAAGATCAGGGAAAGATCCTCGTGCGAAAGCGGGTCGATGGAAACCAGGTCCCCCCCGCCGAGATCGCGCCCGGCGCGGGTGTCCAGAAGATCTTTTTCAATGGCGGCTGTCATGGGGCGGTAATGTACCGATTTTTGGTTATAAGTCAAGAAACTGATACGTTCCCGCCAGCACGATTCCGACCGAGAATCCGGGCCCGGCGGGGATTTGCAGACGGGTGAAATCGGGTTTTTTCCCGGTTTTTCCAGCTTGATAAAGTCCCACGGCCAGCCCGTGTAACAACCCCGCGAACGCGCCCAGGGATAGTGCCAGCATTACGCCCTCCGGCCCCAGCCACAATCCTGCCGCGCCCATTAGCTTGACGTCGCCCAGCCCCAACGCGTCTTGTTTGTAGAGGTGGTTGGCGACGGCCCGGATCGCAAAGAGCGTCCCGAAACCCGCCAATCCGCCAAGCATGACGGCGGCGGGGCCCAGATAGGCGCCCCCCGCCGACCAGTGAAACAAAATTCCCAGCCCCGCGAAGGTCGTCACCCATATATTTGGCAAAAGCCGGGTTCGCAGGTCGATCACGGACAGAACTATCAAAACGACAACAGCCGCGATCATGCAGCCTATGGACAAAAAGGGAAGCATAATTTTTCGAGGCCCGTTCGTGTAAAAGGTTTCGGAAAAGTTTTGTCTTTGCGTTTTTATTCATTCCCCGTACAATATTGCATGATTCTGTCCGCAGGGGAATTTTCTGCCCTTGTTTCCTGTTTGTCCACTTGTCTGCGGCTCGCCCGCTTTATGCAGTTTTTTCAATGTCTGATTCAAACACAATATTGATCGTTGAAGATAACGATTTCGTCCGGATGCAGATCGTGTCTTTTCTGAGCGATGCCGGTTTCGAAACGATAGAGGCCGTCGAAGGCGGCGCGGCGCTGGATCTTGTTTTGGCACACAAGCATATTAATCTGGCGATTGTCGATGTGCGGATGGAACCGATGGGCGGGTTCGAGTTCATCAAGGCGCTGCGTGGCCGGGATATGGATCTGCCGGTGATTCTGGCGACGGGGGACGAGACGCCCGACTTGCTGGAGCAGTCCCAGAAATGGGGAGTGAGCGCGGTTCTGATCAAGCCGGTTGAAAAAGACCGTCTGATCAAAACGGTGACGCGCACGTTGGAATATTTGAAACGCGGATCAGGATGACGGGCCGGGGAAGACAAAAAGACGGGCATGACGAAGGAAGCCTTCCGGGGAGGGGCGGTCTTCTGTGCGTTCTTTCGTTGTTATTGTCGCTTTTTGTGATGCAGGGATGCGCGGATGCCGATTTGCCGGGGGCCCGCAACGTATCGATTCCCAACCCGACCATGGCCGCCGAACGGGAAGAGGCCATTAACGAGCGCCCCGACAGCGTCATGTATCTGCCGCTGGGCAAGGATGTCCTGATTCCGGAGATCAGCGCCGACGATCCCCTGCCCGGCGACGAGGTCGGTCCCTTCGAGTTGCGCTCCGAAACCTTGGCCGGCGCGCTTCAGCTTATCCTGGCGGATTACGACGTGTCGCTCGCCTTCGAGTCGGAAAATGGGCTGACCCGTCAGATTACCGTTGCGAATTTAAGGGGCCCGCTCAACAAAGTCGTGCGCCGGATTTGCGCGCTGGCGAATATGTATTGCGCCTATGAGGACGGTTTGCTGGTTGTCAAGGAAACGCAGACCTTCACGGTTAAAATCCCGCCGATCAGCCAGGATACGGAATTCATGACCAATATCGCGACCGGGTTGCAGGCCGTCATCGGTTTCCAGCCCGTGGTTGACCCCTCGACGCGGACTTTGATCTACGAGGCGACCCAGCGAACCGCTGGGCTGGCGGAACGGTATTTCCAGCGGATGCGTTCCAGCACCGCCTTGATCGTTTTTGAGACCTATATTTGGGAAGTGTCTTTGAACAGCGGTAATTCGACCGGGATCAAATGGGAAAATATCGACAAGTTCGGGAAATTCGTCGCCAATGCGTCGGTGGCCGGATCTGTCGGGGCGGATTTTTCCAATCCGATCAGCATCGGTCTGCCGACGACTCAGGGGGCGGATGGGGGGCCCTTTACCTCGACCGACGTGTTTGACTTCCTGTCCCAGTTCGGCGCGGTCAAGACCATTTCTCAGCCACAGATCACGGTTCTCTCGGGGTCCGAGGCGAAATTGCGCGCGGCCGACACGGAAAACTACGTCGCGGAGATCTCCGAGACGATCGATAACGGGCAGTCCTCGACCTCCGTCAGCACAAGCTCCGTCGATACCGGTTTTACCGTCACCATCGCCAGCGCCTGGGATAACGCCAGCATCTACGCGAATATTTCCATCCTTCTGTCCGATGTATCGGATATCGAAGATTTCACCTTTTCGTCCGCCAATGGCGGGGATACGATCATCCAGCTTCCCAAGACCACGGAGCGGGAGCTGGAAACGCAAGTACGGATTCGTCCTGGCGATTCCCTCTTGATCGCGGGGTTGGTGCGGGAGAGCGATAATTTCAGCTCCTCCGGTCCCGGGACCGCGAAGCCTTTGATCCCGACCAGCCGGTCCGCCACCGCCCAGAATCTGGAGCTGGTCTTCTTGTTGCGGCCGCGGGTGATTGTCTATACGAGCCCCTCGGAAGAGGAATATTACGAAACCGTGCGCGGGGCCGCGTACCAACATCCGCATCTGCAGGGGCATCCGGGCGAATCGGCCGCTGCCGGGGCGGAGCCTGTGACCTCCGTTTTGCAAGCCTTCCGGGAAAAAGCGCCGCAAGAACAAAAAACGCCGGCCGCTGCGGGCGGGGAGGGAGGCTGGCCTGAGGAGGGGGACGACAAGCTGGTATTCGAATACGATTTTGCGCCTTTGATCGTCGCTCCCGGTAGCGATGCGCAGGGTGGGGAGCCGTAAACACGATGGAACGATTTTCACGACGCCATATTATGACTTTGACGGTGGTTTTTCTCGTCGTGGCTTTGTTGGTCGATCTGTCGGGCACGGCCGCACGGGCCCAGACGGCCTTTGACGATCCGTCCGCGCGCAATGCGGCTTCCGGCGCCGGGGGTGGCGATCTGGTGCCTGTGAATCCGGCGATCGACGGAGGTGTCGTCTCGATCGGCGCAACGGCGCAGATCGTGGTGCTGTTTCGCAACGATAGCGGCCGGCCGCTTGATACCGGGGCCATCCAGCTTTATCCCTCCTCGACGGTGTCGGCGACGGTGTCGCTGAACCAGTGTGACGGCGGGGAGCTGCCCGCGGGGGCTGTCTGCGCGATCGCCCTGTCGATCAAGGGGCTCCAGGCTGGCGCGTGGCGGATCGAAATGCTGATGCGCCATAGCGGCCGGGCGCGG
>JAGRJZ010000228.1 GCA_020442505.1 Alphaproteobacteria bacterium
GGTCGCGGGTTCGAGTCCCGTCTCTCGCGCCATAGCTTACAATCAGTTAAGTCCAGCATCCTGTCGAAGTATTTCTTCAAAGAATAACAAAGGGTTGATCCTTTTAAGCTCAGCTTCGCAAATAGCCCCGAACGTAGGTCATGGATTCATCCGGGATTCGTAATCCGCCCCGGCAAATTCGCGCAGAAAAGATTATATCAACAAGATTCCTCTCCTCTTCCTTAAAAAAATCCTTATGATCGCCGGATGATGCCGGGATCGTCTTTTCATACCGCGCCGAATCTGTGGCAAAAAATCGTCCTGATCAACTGGGGTCTGGTGCTTTTAATCGCCGGGGCGGCGGGAATAGGGCTGGCGGCGCTATATTCCGCCGCGGGGGGGCAGATGGAGCCCTGGGCCGCGCGCCAGGCCGTTCGCTTCGCGGTCGGGGTCGTCGGCATGATCGTGATCGCCCTGATCGACATGCGCTGGTGGTTTCGGCTGGCCTATCCGGCCTATCTCGCGGGTTTTGTGATGCTCGTCGCGGTCGAGGTCATGGGCCATATCGGCATGGGGGCCCAACGCTGGATCAATCTGGGCTTTATCCAGCTCCAACCGTCGGAGCTCATGAAAATCGCGGTGGTTCTGGCGCTGGCACGCTATTTCCACGCCGCCGGGCCAGAGGACATGCGCCGCCTGTCCTTTCTGTTGCCGGCCGGGCTGTTGATCGCTGCGCCCGTGGGGCTTGTCCTGTTGCAACCGGACCTCGGCACGGCGCTGATGATCGTGATGGCCGGGGTTGCTGTCTTTTTCGTGGCGGGCGCGCCGCTATGGCTTTTTATCACTGGCATCGCGGCCGCTCTGGCAGCCGCGCCGGTGGGGTGGCTGCTTATGCACGACTACCAAAAACAGAGGGTTTTGACCTTTCTGCACCCGGAAAACGACCCGTTGGGGGCTGGTTATCACATCATGCAATCGAAAATAGCCATCGGCTCCGGCGGGATCGAGGGCAAAGGATTTTTAAACGGCACGCAGAGCCATTTGAACTTTCTCCCCGAAAAGCAGACGGACTTTATCTTCACCCTGTGGGTCGAGGAATGGGGACTTCTCGGCGGGGTCGGTCTGTTGCTTCTGATGGGCGCGATCTTTCTTTACTGCGCCTGGATCGCGTTCCAGTGCCGTCCGATGTTCGGAAAGCTTTTGGCCTTCGGGCTGATGGTGAATTTCTCGCTTTATATTTTTATCAACATCGCGATGGTGATGGGATTGATCCCCGTCGTGGGGGCCCCCCTGCCGATGATTTCCTACGGCGGAACGTCAATGCTCGCGGCGCTGGCGGGGTTTGGCCTGATCATTAGCTGCG
>JAGRJZ010000229.1 GCA_020442505.1 Alphaproteobacteria bacterium
GACCAAAGTGAACGCCGGCTTCCAGAAGCTGACGCATCGTGTATTCGGGCATAGGCATAGATTTTCTCCTTTTTTCCAGTTCATGCCTCTACGGGGTCGAAGGGCCGCTAAAAACGGACCGGACGGCAGGATTAATGCCAAAACCCCGTATGTGAATTTCCGCTTCAAAAAACGGATCGTGCGGTGATATACACGGATTTCCGGCCGGTTGCAAGGATTAGTTTGGAGAAAAAAGCCTTCGGACGCGTCCCAAAACGCCGGCCGCGGGCACCGCCAATTCCGGTCGTCGCGCTTTCCCCTCGATCCGCATCACGGCCTCAAGCGGACGCCGCGGAGTATAGACCGGCTTCCCGCCATAACCGATTCGCAGGATATATTGCGCACGGCCTTGCTGATGCAGTACGTCGTGCAAACGCAGCCGCAGCTCGGGCACCTCGCAGGGCTGATTGAGCGGCGAGGCCGCGAGACCCTGCGTTTCGGCGGTCAGCAACAATTTCATCAGCGTCTCCCCCACCTGGATGCGCGCCATCACCCCGCCCTTACGAGATCCGAGCACGAGCACCAGAGGCGCGCCGCTTTCCAGTTGATCGTCGTTCGCGGCGCAATTCGGATGCCCTTCAAAACGCCGCAAAATATGGGGAGACAGAGAAGACATGACCTTTGAATAGCGGGCCGATTCCGTTGGAATGCCATCGCCGCCGCCTGCGCGCCGGGGCGTGATCCAGGCCGCCAGTTCCCGCCGGAAATGCTTGTCCCCGCTTTGGATGTGGTCGCCCTCGGCCAGAATATGCAGGATCTCCGTTCGTTCCTCAGGAGTGCAGACATGGAGCCAGACGGATTCGTGGTTGGCAACCGCGCTCTCCAGCGTGCGACGCAGGGGATCGGGCACGGCCTTGTCCACGAACGCGCCCCAGTTCATATGACGCCTGGTCAAGACCGAAAACATGGACTTTTCATCCGGGCGCATATCCTGCTTCCGCGGTCCCACAAGCGCGACCCGGGCCATCAGATCGTCATCTGCCGCGTCCGGCCGCAAAACCGTATTTTCTTCATAACCGAAATAACGGAGAGCCAATCGCAGATTATACAGCGCCGCGCCGCAGGAAATCTCGAGCCCCCGGTCGTCCGGATCGGTCACGGGCAGGCCGTAGCGCCGGTCGGCGTAAAGATCGAGCGTATCGTTGCGAATCGCGAAAAACCAGGGCTGCGTGTTATAAGTCGAAGGTGACAAGACGGCGTAGCGCACGCAAAAGGCGAGCTTCTCCGCCGCGGTTCCGTCATGCGGGAAATCTTTTTCGGAAATCTTCCAAGCATCCATGAAGTCAGTCATGACGTAAGGTTATAAATGATATCGGAGGCAAAGGCTATAGCTGTATGTACCCCTTTCGGCTCCATCCACCATCAGAGACACACGTTCGGATAGCGCCATTTTTTATACTCATACGTGGATTAACTTGCCCTTTCAAAATTCCGTGTATATAGGGGGCACAACAAGCTACTGCCAAAATGACAGCGGACCATCCCAAACCCTGGGCAAAGCTCTAAATCATTGCCATGCCGCCGTTG
>JAGRJZ010000230.1 GCA_020442505.1 Alphaproteobacteria bacterium
TGCCCGGACGGACCGCAAGAGGCTCGTTTGATCTCCGTTTTCATATCCGTCAGAATCCGGGTGGCCAGACCCGTTTGACAGCTATAAAGCTGGTCGATCAGACCGTCCAGCGCCTCGCTGGTCCAGCGGTTGTCGGTGGCAATATAGCGCGCTTGCTTCCGCAGCCAGTGGAGAGGAAAATGCTCGCCGGCGGCGAAATAAACCCGTGCCGCCAGTGGAATGGGCGTTTTGCATTCCAGAGAGATCCGGATGATGTCGCACGCCGCCCCCAGACGCGGGATCATCGCGATCCGGTGCGCCAGATCGGGTTGCAATCCATCGGCAATTCCCTGATCGGTGCGCTGTTTGATGAAGCGTGTTTGCTGTTCGGTCAGGACATCGTCCAGCGTGGCCTGTAGTTGACTAATGCCGGTCCGGAATTCCCGAATATCCTCCGAAACATTGAGCTCCCGCCCCAGGCGCGTCAGGAACCACAAGACTTCGCGCCCTGCCATCGCGGAAATATCCCGCAAGGCGGCAAGCTGAACTGCGGCAGGAACCAGATTGTCGAGGGCTTCAACTTGTTTCCCCAACGTCTCCAGATCGAAGGCCGCCCTGACAATCAGATAAGCACGCGCCACGTCTGACGGGGCCGCACCGGTCTTTTCCATGCATTCTTTAACAAAAGTCGGCCCCAGACGATTGACCATTGTACTGGCCAGGCTTGTGGCGACGATCTCGCGCCGCAAGCGGTGGCGCCGGATGACGGTTTCGTATTTCTTACGCAAGGGGCTCGGGAAATAATCGACGAGCCAGTTTTCGGTCTCCGGCAGATCCGGAATATCGCTGGCCAGCAGATCCTTCGCAAAGGTAATCTTTGCGTACGAGAACAACACGGCCAGTTCAGGGCGGGTTAGCCCCTTTCCGGCCCGCTGACGGGATTCAATCTCCTCTTCACCAGGCAACCCCTCAAGGACACGATCGATGCCCTCGTAGCGTTCGAGATCCCGAATCCAGTCAGCGTGAACAGTCAGGTGCTCCGCAGCCTGGGTTTCGGTGAGGCTGATTCCCTGTGTTTGTTGGTAATTATGCTGCAGCACCAGAGACGCCACCTCGTCCGTCATTGATTCCAGAAGCCGGTTCCGTTTTTCCAGCGTCATGCCGTTTTTTGAATCTGCCATAACGTCGGTCAAAAGGATCTTGATGTTGACTTCATGGT
>JAGRJZ010000231.1 GCA_020442505.1 Alphaproteobacteria bacterium
GCACCATCGGCATATAGATCACGACCCGGTCGCCTTTTTGAACGCCGCGGGCCTTCAGGGCGTTGGCCAGGCGGCAAACCTCGCCCTTTAAATCTGCGTAGGTGATCTTTTTATCAATCGCCGGATCGTCCCCCTCGAAGATCAGGGCGGTCTGATCCGCCCGGGCGGGCAAATGTCGGTCTACGCAGTTGTGACAGGCGTTCAAAACCCCGTCCGCATACCAGCGAATGTCCACGTTGCCTTTAAAAGAGGTCTCCTTGATCCGGGTCGGTTTTTGAAACCAGTCGATACGCTGCGCCATTTCTGCCCAGAACCCCTCCGGATCGTTCAGGGATCGTTCGTAAAGCGCGTCATATTGCTCCGGGGTGATGCGTGCGTTTTCGCGGATCGTCGGCGAGGGGACGAAAATCTCGTCGGGGTGATGGAGCTGCGCGGGGGTGTTCGTCATCGGTGGCGCCTTTCTGTCTGTGGGTCTATAACCCGCCCATTTTGCAAATGACGGCCCAGGCGTCGTCGGGGATGGGCATCACCGACAGGCGCGATTGGCGGATCAGGGCCAGATCCTTCAGAAGCGGCTCGGCCTTGATTTGCTCCAGGGTTACGGGCACGGGAAGGGGGTTTACAGCCTTGAAATCGACCATCCCGAAGCGGCCCGTCTCATCGGTGTGGTCGGGGTAGTATTCCCGGACAACCTCTACGATTCCGACGATGCGCTTTTCCTTGACCGAGTGATAGAAAAACGCCCGATCGCCGGTCTTCATGGTTTTCATGTTGCCGGCGGCCTGATAGTTGCGCACGCCGTCCCAGTGCTCGACGCCCTTTTTGACATGGTCCTCCCACGACCATGTGCCGGGTTCCGATTTAATCAGCCAGTACGCCATTTATGCGTTCCGATGGTTGTTGAGAGATGCCGGTCTAGATCCTAGCATAGCCAGGTTTGCAAGACTATCCCCTCACGGTTTGGGCGTAGGCTTTCTATCATTCGAGATCGAGATCGAGATTGTAGCCATAATCCCCTTGTTGCTCAGAAGAAGCTATCCCGAGGGCTAATAGTCCGGTCATAGACACCCATGCATCTGTTAAAGAGGGTCTGTCCCCGCGGGTTTGTAGGGTGGGATTTGGATCGTCAACATACAGGGGGGACAAGGACCCCCAAGGTACAGGCGGGCTGTCCTGTCGATATATTTCCGCACCCTTCTCAATCGCGATTGTCTCTGCTTGCATTTGCCGGAAAGCCTTATACAGTTCTTTGTGATAGGTGAACTTTTCATGGTCCTTTTTTCCCTGCGTCAGACCCTTTAATATGGCCTCTAGCTTTTCCCTTTGCGCAGAAAGCGACCATGAGGGTGCATCAAGCTCCAAAAATCTTCCAAGAAGCTTGCCAACAATACGAACTGCCAGAAGAACCGGGTCCGAAGAAGAGCATTGTAAAAACTTTATGCTGAGATGTGTTCCCTTTTCCGGAAGTCCTTTTTTCAGAACAGGAAGTATGTTATCCGGGTCTGTTATGATGCCACGCCTAACCAGATTTTCGACCATCTCCCATGCCCTTTCCATGGGGGAAACTTTTTTCATAATTCCATCTCCTTTATCTTGATATTTCTTCCAGTTAATGCTCCAAGACAGGATATGTCAACCATTCTTGCTCAAAGACCTTTCGTGGTTGGCGAGATTGAGCGGTGAATGCCTCACGATTTCCGGCTTTCGCAATCTATGCGATAGTGATAGAATATCCCTCTGTGGTTTTCTCCACTGAAACATTTCGAACGGCATTTCAAACAACAATGGTCGGAAACATGAAACATATCGTTGTATTGGGGGGCGGCATCGGCGGCGTCTCCATGGCTTACGACATGCGGCATGCGTGCGGAAAGCAGCATAAAATCACGGTGATTTCGGACTCGCCGACATTTCACTTTGTGCCGTCCAACCCGTGGGTCGCCGTCAAATGGCGTAAGCCGGAGAAAATCACGGTGCCGCTGGAGAAATATCTGGCACGCAAGAAAATCGACTTTATCTCCGTCGCCGCGACAAAGCTGCAACCGGAAAAAAACGAAGTCGTGCTCGCGGACGGGCAAACGGTGTCTTACGATTATCTTGTGATCGCGACGGGTCCGGATCTGGCCTTTGACGAGATCGAGGGTTTCGGTCCGCATGGCGGGCATACCCATTCCATCTGTCACGTCGATCACGCGAAGAACGCGGCCACGGCGTGGGAGGAATTTTGCGCCAACCCCGGCCCGATCGTCGTCGGCGCGGTGCAGGGCGCGTCCTGTTTCGGTCCGGCCTACGAGCATGCCTTCATCATGGACCATGATCTGCGCAAGCGGAAGATCCGGGACAAGGTTCCCATGACCTTTGTGACCCCGGAGCCCTATGTGGGCCATATGGGGCTGGGCGGGGTCGGTGATTCCAAAGGCATGCTGGAGCATGAGCTACGCATGAAAGACATCAAGTTCATGCCGAACACGAAGGTCGACAAAGTCGAAAAAGGCACCGTTCACGTCACGGAATGCGACGATGACGGGAACGAAAAGAAAAAGCAGGAACTGCCCTTTTCCTATTCCATGCTGATTCCCGCTTTTCGGGGGATCAAGCCGCTGATGGGGATTGAGGGGTTGGTGAATCCGCGCGGATTCGTGATCGTAGACGAGTATCAACGCAACCCGACCTATCCGAATATCTACGGGGTGGGGGTTTGCATCGCGATCGCGCCGCTGGAAAAGACACCTCTGCCGCTCGGGGTGCCCAAGACCGGTTACATGATCGAATCGATGGTCAAAGCCGTGGCGCACAATATTACCGACGATTGCTGCGGGAAAGGCGTCAAGCACAAGGGCACGTGGAACGCGATTTGTCTGGCGGATATGGGCAGCACCGGCGCGGCCTTTGTCGCCTTGCCGCAAAACCCTCCGCGCAATGTGGCGTGGATGAAGCTGGCGAAATGGGTGCACTGGCTGAAGCTCGGCTTCGAATGGTATTTCCTGCGCAAGGTTAAAAAGGGCAATATCTCGCCCTTCTACGAAACCTTTGCGCTGGGGTTGATGGGCATCAAAAAGCGTCAAGTCTGGAAAGATGGGAAAGGGATGTAAACCATGAATATCGACCGCATCATTTTCGCCTTTGCCGGGGTCGTGATCCTGGCCTCGCTCGCGCTGGGGTATTTCGTCCATCCAGGCTGGTTTTTGCTGACGGCGTTTGTGGGGCTGAATATGCTCCAGGCGGCGTTTACGGGCTTTTGCCCGTTGGCGATTATCCTGAAGAAACTCGGCAGGGAACCCGGTTGCGCCTTCAAATGACCGGTTTTTAGCGCGTTCAACGTTTCGATTGAATTAGGAACGAGGAGCGAAGCGTAGACAGACCTACGTGAGCGACGCAGTGACGC
>JAGRJZ010000232.1 GCA_020442505.1 Alphaproteobacteria bacterium
ACAGGAAGTTATCCGTTGCTGATATAACATTCCGCATCTCTTTTTTGTACAGAATCTCATATTTTTAATTGAATCTCAACAGAACCTATATTCCCGTAAAAACCGGGAACGGCAAAACTGGGGGGCCAGGGATAAGCTTTAAAAAGCTTGATTATCCAATCCTTTGCAGGCAATACGTAGGCGGAGAGTCAATAAAATAACTTAAAACGTATGGAAATATCGAAAAACAGCCCAAAGGAAGAAAACGCAAAGACAGAAGAATCCCTAGAAAAACCCCAGAAAACCTGGCTTCCTCAAATTTCCGTCGCCCCGATGCTGGATGGGACAAACTTGAAATATATCATACTGTTTTATAATATTATTTATTTTCCTGTAGGCAATATGTAGGCAAATGAATGTTCCTCAAATCGCAAATTCGTCATGACCGGACGTCATTTTGAGAAGATAGGCGTACCCTTTCGTCGTCATCCAGTGGGCGCGGGTTAGATGATCTTCCCAGCATTTATGGGTGCTTTCCGGGTCCGCGGCGGGGTCGCGGTGCAGGACGATGCGCGCGGCGTCTTGCCAGGCGGCGCCGACTTTTTCCGCGTCGAGAAGGCGCGCATAGGTGATAAAATGCGCGACGTCGTAATCCGTGATGCGGTCTTCAAAGGGCACGGTGTCGTCAACACCGGGATTTAAAAGGGGTTTGGTCATTACCTGCATTCCTTGCCGGTCCTTGTACCCGTTAGCCGAATCTTTACACGCGTCCGTATGTAACAACCAGAGAAGTTATCTTCCATAACCCACTGGCATAGTTCTAAAAAACGCCGTCAGGATCGTTTTTCCTTGACTTATAAGGAATTTGACGGTTCTATACTACCATGAGCTGTATTATCCGCATATATCTTCAAAAGGTTGTCCTCCTTCTAGCAGGAATGCGGCGCTTTGTCTCCAACAATCATATCACAGCCATTGTTTCGCCGCACATTGTAAATAATCTCGTCCATCCGGTGCTCAATAGATACCTTCCGGGGCATCGCTGGGGCAAAGCCTTCTAGGCCATAAAAACAAGTCGGCGAGACTTTTAACGCAAAAATTTTTTCCAAGATGTCGTGGCGCTGCCCTGTCAGCGTCCGGGGGAACAGCTATGTGTGAAGACATTATATCCCGCTTCATACCACCAGGCCCGGATCAATGGGCCAACCCGGATACGTATGCCGCGTTGACCGACTACGATAATGTCGCGTGGGCAGGCGAATGGCTGTGCCGGAACGACGACTTCCAGAATACATTGAAAACGCTTCCCTGCCACAGCCGGGAAGTTTCGGTCACAAGGAACGGCATTCCCTGTACCTGTTGCACGAAAAATTGCCCGCTCGCCGCTTTTGGGGTCTGCTGCTGCATGGTGGACAGGGAATCCCCTGCGGTTCTCTGGCTTCCCGAATGCAATCCGCACGTCCTAAGCGTCGAAGCCACTTTTGCGCTCCGGAAAAACGGCGGACAGGATTTGCGGGACTGTCCGTTGCTCAAAGGCGTCTTTAAAAATGGCGATGGGTTGTTGCACCTGCTGTTCCGGGATGGATGGCGGACCTTTCAGCTCGCCGTTCAGGGCGTTCCCGACATCGACCGCCCTATTCTCCTGCAACACGCGATCCTGGATTTGAACGGGATCAGGGAAAATCTGGGCGGCTTTGAGAAGCTGTGCGCCCTGTACCGGAAACACTGCCTGCTCAAACTTCCGCTTCCGGACGGGAAAGCGGCGCAGGAGCAGATTAAGGGGGTACAGGCTCTGGACGGGAAGAAAGCAGGCGCGACGCACCGTGAAATCGCCAGCGTCGTTTTCCGCGAAGAAAGCGCCATGAGCGGAGGCTGGGAAGATTGTTACCGCAGCCGGATGCAAAGGCTTTTGCGCAAAGCCGGGAAGATGGCGGACGGCCTGGGCTACCTGTCTCTTTTGAAAAAAGGAAAGAAAGGAAAACCACCGGAAGAATAGCTCCCCGCTCGGAAGTCCTCCGCCCCTCCCCCAAAAAAGAGGAAGAGTGCGGGAGGTTTTCTTGTGAAGGCTTGAAAAGGAAAGAGAGGGCTCTTTCCGGGCTTTTTACAATCATAGGAGAACCGATCATGACACCGGAAAACATCATCACTTTATCCCGCTCGCAAGACGTGCCGTTTGAAAGGCTCGTACTCTCGGAGCGCAACGTGCGGCGGATCCAGACCGGCCAGAGCATTGAAGAGCTGGCCGAAGACATCGCGCAGCGCACACTGTTGCAATCCTTGAGCGTCCGGCCGCTGCCGGAGCGCGAAGGATATTATGAGGTCCAGGCCGGCGGGCGGCGCTACCGCGCGCTGGAAAGGCTCGTTAAGCAGGGACGCCTGGCGGCCGGGACGGCGATCCCCTGCATCGTGCGGGAAGACGGGTTGCTGGAGGAAGACTCGCTTGCCGAGAACGTCCAGCGCCGCAACCTGCATCCGCTCGATCAGTTCCGC
>JAGRJZ010000233.1 GCA_020442505.1 Alphaproteobacteria bacterium
CCCAGTCCCGCGATCACGGTGCCCATCACGGTCGTGTCAACCCCGAACAAGGCGGCGACCAGCGTTCCGATCGACAAAATAAAGACGCTCATCACACCCATGACGGCAAAGGTTCCGAGCGCATCGAGATTTTTCTTCGTCGTGTAACCGAAAATGCTGAGCCCGGCGTAAAGGGCGGTCGCCATAAAGAACGCGCGAGCAATGCTTTCCCCGGTGAAGTAGACGAAGATCGAGGCGAAGCTGACACCGTAAAGGGCCGCGATCGCGAAGAAGGACAAGCGCAGCTGAGCGGCGTTCATGGTCATGGGATTAAATCCGAACCACACCACCGCCACCGGGGCGAGCATAACGACATAGGCCTGCGGCCCGCCTAGAAAAAACTGCAGCAGCGCGGGGCTTGCCGCGACGATATAGGAGGTCAGAGCCGTGACCAGAACGCCCAGCGTCATGCGGCTATAAACGTTTTGCATGTGCGCTCGCAGGCCGACATCGTAGCTCCGCGCCTGTGCCTGGGCTTGCGTCTGTGTCTGAAATTGTTCCGACGACATATTTATTTTCTCCTCTCATGTTAACGGATAAGCATCCGACAGAAGATCTATATAGTATAGTTTTCGTGATTTTTCAAAGAATACCGGAAAAAGAAAACGCCCTGCTGTGACAGGGCGTTTGTTTCTTACGTAAAAAATAATCAATTTGCCTGGCGACGAAGGAAGGCCGGAATGTCCAGAGCATCGTCTTCGGCTTGGGGAGCGGTTGTCGGCGTGCTGATATTCAGGCTGCCTTGCGCGGCGCCGGCGGGGCTGGCCGGGCGATAGGGGGGGGGGCCACCGGTTCCCCCGCTCTGCGAGCCTTTTCCCTCGGTCGATCCGGTGTCACGCGCGGCAGAAGATTCTTCGCCGGAGAGGTGGTTAAGGATCGGACCCGTAAAGCGTTCGAACAAAGACGGCGTGCGTTTACGTTCTTCCTGAGACGCACGGGACGAGGCCCCCGGCACGGGCGGGCGCAGAAGCAGGCTTCCCGCGGCCGTTTGGGTGCTCCGAGCGACATCGTTTTGGCTTTGCGCGGCAGGCAGACTCGCCGGAGTCGGACGAGAGGCCGTAAGCCCCGCCGGCAAGGGTGCGGGCGCCGATGCGAAGGCGTCCTGCGGCGTAACCGGCCGCGGCGGAATATACGCATTGCCGTAAAAGGTTCCCCGGGGAACGGCGCTCTGGAGACCGGATGCGACGGTCGCGGCAGCTTCGGTCACGGGCTCAGGGGCCTGCATCGTGGCCACAGGCTCAGCGGCTGAGGGAGCAGAGCCAGTAACCGGCTGTTGCTCCGGCAAAGCGCTCGCGACAAAGGAGGCTTGCGTTTCGGGACGTGCCGGTTGTGCGCGCTCCATCCTTTGCTCGACCGTCTGGGCGGAGACGGCTCTGACCGCTAAGTTACCGCCGCCGCTGCGGATTTTTTTCTTCGCTTCGGCAACGTCGATCCCGGTCGCCACAACCGACACCCGCATAATGCCTTCCATCGCGGGATCGAAGGTCGAGCCGATAATAATGTTCGCGTTCGGATCGACTTCGTCACGGATCCTGTTGCACGCCTCGTCGATCTCGAACAGGGTCAGATCGTCGCCGCCCGTGACGTTGATAATGACGCCGCGGGCGCCTTTCATCGACACGTCGTCCAAAAGCGGATTGTTGATAGCCGCTTCCGCCGCCTCAATCGCGCGGCGTTCGCCCGAGGCTTCCCCGGTTCCCATCATGGCCTTGCCCATCTCGAGCATCACGGAGCGAATATCGGCAA
>JAGRJZ010000234.1 GCA_020442505.1 Alphaproteobacteria bacterium
CGCTCGGACTATCCCAACCAGGTGAACAACGTCTTGTGTTTTCCCTTTATCTTCCGCGGCGCTCTGGATGTCGGCGCAACGGCGATCAACGAGGAAATGAAGCTGGCTTGCGTTCATACGCTGGCGGAACTGGCGCGTAAGGAAGCGACGGCGGAGGTCGCCTCCGTCTATAGCGGGGAGGAGCTCCATTTCGGGCCGGAATACATGATTCCCAAGCCCTTCGATCCGCGCTTGATGGCGGAACTGCCCAAGGCCGTGGCGAAGGCCGCGATGGATACGGGCGTCGCGACTCGCCCCATCGAGAACTGGGATAGCTATGGCGAGGCGTTGCAGTCCTATACGATTCGCACGAATATGATGATGCGCCCGGTGATATCGGGCGCGCGCAAGGACCCGAAAACGGTGGTGTATTGCGAGGGGGAAGAAGAAAATATCCTCCGCGCGGTGCAAATCGTGGCGGATGACGGTCTGGCGCGGCCTGTCGTGATCGGGCGGCGGCGCGTCGTGGAGACGCGGCTGAAGAAATTCCGCTTGCGTATCGAGGCCGATAAGGATTTCGACATCGTCGATCCGGAAAACGATTCCCGTTATAACGATTACTGGAACGAATATCATGCCATGATGGCGCGCAAAGGCGTCACGCCCGCCAGCGCCCGTTTTACGATGCGAACGAATACGACCGCTATCGGCGCGCTGATGGTTGAGCGGGGCGACGCGGACGCTGTGATCTGCGGGATTACCGGACAGTATCACGTTCATTTGCGGCACATTTTGGACATTATCGGTCTGAAGGACGGGGTGAAGACTCCCGCGGCGTTGATGCCGTTGCATCTGGCGCGCGGACGGTATTTTATCTGCGACACGCATGTGAACGACAACCCGGATACGGCGCAGATCGTCGAAATGGCTCTGATGGCGGCGGAAGAAATCCGGCGTTTCGGGATCGTGCCGAAGATCGCGTTATTGTCCTATTCCAATTTCGGGAATTACGACAACTCCGCTGCGCGTAAGATGCGCGAGGCCACGGCGATCCTGCGCGAGAAATTTGCCGGCACGGATGTCGAGGTCGAGGGCGAGATGCAGGCCGACACGGCTTTGTCCGAGGGAATTCGCAACATCATCATGCCCGGCGCGCAAATGACCGGAGAGGCGAATTTGCTATTGATGCCCAATATCGACGCGGCGAACATCGCTTATAACATGCTGAAGGTGCTGGGCGAGGGGATTCCGATCGGCCCGCTGCTGATGGGGGCGGCCAAGCCGGCGCATATCCTGACGACGGCGTCGTCGGCCCGGCGGATCGTCAACGTGACGGCTCTGGCCAGCGTCGCCGCGCAAAGAGCCGAGGCATAGGCCCCCGGTCCTTTCTTTCCGTTCGGGGGTCAGCTGGCTTTTTTCTTCTTCGCCCCCGGCTTTTTAGGTTTGGTTTTTGGCTTCGTTTTTGGTTTAGCTTTCGCTTGGGCTTTCGCGGGCGGTTTGGCGTCGCCTTTGGCTCCCTTGGACGCCGCGCGGGCAGCTTTTTTCTCCGCGGCTTCGGCGATGACGGTCACGGCCCGGTTGATCCCGATGGTCATCAAATCGTCGTCCTTGGGCAGGGAGCTAAATACCCCGTCATGTTTCAGATACGGCCCGAAGCGGCCGATTCCGGCCTGGATCATTTTGCCCGTCTCCGGGTGTTCGCCCACGTCGCGCGGCAAGGCCAAAAGGCCCAGCGCGACATCCAGCGTCACATCGGCCGCGTTTACGCCCTTGGGGAGACCCTGCCGCTTGGGCTTGTCTTTTTTATCCGTATGCTCCGGCGGCAGGTCGATTTGCACGTACGGCCCGTACGGCCCCTTGCGCAGAGAGACGGTGCGCCCCGTCTCGGGGTGGGTGCCCAGGATTTTCGGCTCGTTCGCCAGCGCCGCGGCGGTCGGGTCTTCGTCTTCCTCGCCTTCGATCCGGACCTCCAGCTTTTGCGTATGGCGGCAATCCGGATAGCGCGAGCAGCCGATAAACGCCCCGAACTTCCCGAGCTTGAGCGACAGGCGCCCTTCGCCGCAGGCCGGGCATTGGCGCGGGTCTTTACCGTCTTCGCGCGGGGGGAAGAAATGCGGGCCCAGCTCCTTGTCCAGATGGTCCAGAACTTCCGTGATGGTCAGACCTTTCGTATCTTCCACGGCCTTTGAAAAATCAACCCAGAACAGGCGCAGCGCTTCCTTCCACGCGACGTGGCCGGCGGCGATGGCGTCCAGCTCTTCTTCCAGATTCGCGGTGAAGTCGTAATCGACGTATTTGGCGAAAAACTGCTCCAGAAAGGTCGTGACCACGCGGCCGCGATCTTCCGGGATGAAGCGTTTTTTATCCATCCGCACGTAGTTTCGATCACGCAAGACTTGCAAGATCGAGGCATAGGTGGACGGCCGCCCGATTCCGAGCTCCTCCATCTTCTTGACCAGCGAGGCCTCGGAATAGCGGGGCGGGGGCTGGGTGAAATGCTGTTCGGGCAGAAC
>JAGRJZ010000235.1:0-1178 GCA_020442505.1 Alphaproteobacteria bacterium
GTGGTTTTGTTTTTATCGAGTTTCAGGCCGGGCTTGACAAGGACAAAGCGATTGCGGACGTCCGCGCGTCCGTAGACCAGGCACGTCCTGAGTTGCCGGAAGACGTCGAAGAACCGCTGGTCAAAGAAGTTGATATGAGCTTCTTCCCCGTTTTGGTCGTTACCCTGGCTGGCGACGTTCCGGAGCGTACGCTAAGACGCCTTGCCGAAAATCTGCAAGACGACCTCGAGGCCATTCCATCGGTTCTGGAGGCCGGAATTACAGGCAGTCGTGAGGAACAGGTCGAAATCCTTGTCAATCCGGAGATTCTCGAAAGCTACGGTGTCGAGGGACTCCAGGTCCTGAACATCTTCAACCGTTCCAATGCGCTGGTCGCGGCGGGTAATCTCGACACGGGTGTCGGGCGCTTTGCGATCGAGGTACCCGGACTTTTTGAAACGGTTAAAGACCTGATGGGAATGCCCGTCAAGACCAATTGGGACTCAGCCATTACCCTTGAAAGCGTTTCTGAAATCCACCGTACTTATAAAGATCCGGAAACTTTCGCGCGTTTGAACGGACGACCGGCGATCGCGATCGAAATCAAAAAGCGTGGTGGCGAAAACATCATCCAGACAATCAAAGCCGTCAAGGAGACTGTACGACAGCATCAGGCCCGGTGGCCCGAATCCCTGGAAGTTACCTTTTCGCAGGATCAATCCAAACGCATCCAAACGATGTTGACCGACCTGGAAAACAATATGATCAGCGCGGTTATCCTGGTGATGATTATCATTCTCGCAGCGCTGGGCGCGCGAGCAGCGGGCCTGGTTGGAATCTCCATTCCGGGATCCTTCCTTGCTGGCATTCTGTTTCTCTTTATGAGCGGCATGACCATCAATGTTATCGTCCTGTTTTCTCTCATCTTATCCGTTGGCATGCTTGTGGACGGAGCAATCGTCGTCACCGAATACGCCGACAGAAAAATCGCGGAAGGCGTTGACCGGAAAATCGCCTATTCTCTTGCCGCACGGCGAATGGCATGGCCGATCATCGCCAGTACCGCTACGACCCTTGCCGCCTTTGCACCGCTTTTGTTCTGGCCCGGCATGGTCGGAGAATTCATGAAATTCATGCCGTTGACAATGATCGCGGTGTTGATATCGTCCTTGGCCATGGCGTTGATTTTTGTTCCTACG
>JAGRJZ010000235.1:1286-4645 GCA_020442505.1 Alphaproteobacteria bacterium
CTCTCTCACGCGGGCAAAGTTCTTTTGGGAGCCCTTGCCCTCCTGATCTTGGCACAGCTTGCCTACGGAAAATTCGGTCGGGGAGTAGAATTTTTTCCGAATATTGAGCCGGACGCCGCGACCGTTCTTATCCATGCACGCGGCAACCTGTCGATCCATGAAAAAGATCTCCTGATCCAAGAAATTGAACACAAAATCATGGATGTAGAGGGCCTCAGAACGCTCTATACGCGAGTTGGAGGCGATCCTGTCAACAACTACGGAATTGCCGAAGACGTCATCGGTCAAATTCACCTCGAATTCACGGCATGGGGCACCCGGCCTTCGGTCGATTCGATTCTGTCCGAAATTAAAACCCGAACGGCTAATATAGCGGGGCTTTTGATCGAAACAGAAAAGCAAAAAGACGGTCCCCCCACAGGAAAGGCCGTTCAGGTCCAGCTGTCCTCCTCCTTTCCGGAGCTTTTGCCTGATGCAACGAAGATCGTCCGAGGCGCGTTGGAGGAAATCGGCGGGTTCATTGATATCGAAGACACAGGAGCCCTGCCCGGGATCCAGTGGGAACTGGAAGTCGACCGGGCCCAGGCCGCAAAATTCGGACTGGACGTAACAACAATCGGTCAATATATCCGCATGGTTACGAACGGATTGAAGGTCGCAGACTACCGCCCGGACGACAGCAACGAAGAAATCGACATCGTTCTGCGCCATACCGGAGACCGGCGTACCCTTGACCAGCTCGATCGTGTCCGTATCCAGACGGATTTCGGATCCATTCCCGTGGGTAATTTCGTCACCCGCTCGCCTCAACCCGCCGTCGGCACCCTCCAGCGAACGGATCAGAAACGATCGATTATGGTCAAGGCGGATCTGCCACCCGGAGTGAACACCAATCTGATGGTGACAAAGCTGAAAGACTGGATCGCCACCCATGCCGATCAGTTCGACCCACGCATTGAGATTGCTTTCCGCGGGGAAGACGAAAAGCAGAAGGAAGCCGCTGATTTTCTGGTTAAAGCCTTCTTCGTTGCTCTGTTTATGATGGCGATTATCCTGGTGACCCAGTTCAACAGTTTTTATCAGGCGTTCCTGATTCTCTCGGCCGTCATCATGTCGACCATCGGCGTCATGCTGGGTCTCTTGATCACAGGCCAGCCTTTCGGAATTATCATGAGCGGAATCGGGGTCATCGCCCTGGCCGGAATCATCGTGAACAACAATATCGTCCTGATCGATACCTTCGATCAATATCGCCATGAGTTCAAAGGAAAAATGAGCACCCGGGAGATGATCCTGCAAACCGGAAAAGAACGTCTGCGTCCGGTTTTGTTGACCACGATCACGACGATTTTGGGATTGATGCCGATGGTGCTGCAAATCAATATCGACTTTGTCGGCCGGACCGTCTCGCACGGCGCGCCCTCGACCCAATGGTGGGTTCAGCTTTCAACCGCCATCGCTTTTGGTTTAACGTTCTCAACAATTTTGACCCTGATCGTCACGCCTTGCGCCCTGATGTTCCAGGACAGAGCCGTCCGTTTCTTCAAGACCCTTTTTGACAGATTGCCCCTGCCGCGGCGTCTGAAAAAACAAAGCCACGATTCCTCCAGCGCCGCGCCATGACCGCTCCGTTTATCCAGCCCCTGACCGCTACCGACTACGACCAATGGCGCCCCTTGTGGGAAGAAAATAACGAAGGCCTGTGCGCATCCGACGTTACACGTGAAACCTGGCGGCGCCTGATCGATCCGGACAGTCCGGTCCACGGTCTGGCGCTCCATGCGAACGCCCAGATCGCAGGAATCCTCCACTACGTCCTCCACCCCACCACCGGCCAGATCGCCCCGGTCTGTTATATGCAGGACGTCTTTATCCGTCCGGACCACCGGCGCAAGGGCTATGCCCGCGCCCTGATCGCGGAGCTTGCCCATATCGGCAAACAAAAAGGCTGGGCCCGGATCTACTGGCTGGCCGATTCCAGAAACGAAGCTGCCCAGACCCTCTATAAAACCCTTGGCATCCGGCTCGATTTCAGCTTACATGTGTTGCCGTTGTAAAAGCACCTGTCGTGTCGTCCCGTTGTAAAACGAGATGCTAAAAAAGAGGGCCCTGGAAAATGAAATTCACGTTAAGCTGGTTGAAAGAGCATCTGGACACGAACGAGTCGCTGGACAGGATTGCGGAGAGTCTGACCGCGATCGGTCTGGAGATCGAAAATATCACGGATCCCGCCGCGCGCTATGCAGCGTTCAAGGTCGCGTTCGTCGAAAGCGCCGAAAGGCACCCGGACGCCGACCGGCTTCAGGTCCTGCGGGTCAAGACGGAGACGGAAACCCTTCAGGTCGTGTGCGGCGCGCCTAACGCCCGCGCGGGCATGAAGGGAATCTTCGCCCCCATCGGCGCGACCATTCCGGGTCTGGAGAATATGGAACTTAAAAAGGGTGTTATCCGCGGCGTCGAGTCTTGCGGCATGATGGCATCCGAGCGAGAGCTTGAGCTCTCCGACGAACACAAGGGTATCATCGAAGTCGACGAAAAATGGCCCGTCGGCACACCTATGGCGGAGGTTTTCGGACTGAATGATCCGGTGATCGAGATCGCTGTTACCCCCAACCGGGCCGATTGCGCCGGCGTGCGGGGCGTTGCACGCGATCTGGCCGCGGCAGGGCTGGGAACCTTAAAACCGCTGGACGATTCCCCGGCGCACCACAGTTTCCCCTCCCCTCTTGACGTAATGATCGTCGATAACGCGGGCTGCCCTCAGTTTCTGGGACGTTTTATCCGAAACGTAAAAAACGGCCCTTCCCCCGATTGGATTCAAAATCGTCTGAAGGCCATCGGCATGAACCCGAAATCCGCTCTGGTGGATATCACGAACTATGTTTCCTACGATCTGTGTCGGCCGCTGCACGTCTTCGACGCGGACAGGCTTGACGGCGACATCACCGTCCGCGCCGCAAAGGACGGAGAGCATTTCACGGCGCTCGACGAAGAAGAATACGCTTTGAAGGAAGGCATGACGCTGATCTGCGACGATTCCCGCATTTTGGCGCTGGGCGGCGTGATGGGCGGTCTGGATAGCGGATGCGATGCCGAGACGACGAACGTCTTTCTGGAGGTCGCCTATTTCGACCCGGCCCGGATCGCCCGCACAGGAAGGGACACCGGGATTCTCAGCGATGCGCGCTACCGCTTCGAGCGAGGGGTGGATCCGGCTTTCCTTCACCGCGCGACGGAAATAGCAACACGCATGATCCTGAAAATTTGCGGCGGAGAGGCAAGCGAAATCGTCGCCGCAGGCGCCGAAGCCCTGTGGAAGCGAACGATCGACTTCGACCCGGCTTTTACAAAAGAGCTGA
>JAGRJZ010000236.1 GCA_020442505.1 Alphaproteobacteria bacterium
ACTTGACCGACCCCGCGCCGGCCACGACGTTCTCTCACTTGGACGCCACCACGGTTCTTTCGCGTCAAATCGCGGAGCTGGGGATCTACCCGGCCGTGGACCCGCTGGATTCGACCTCCCGGATTCTCGATCCGCGCGTCGTGGGCGAGGAGCATTATCGCTGTGCGTCCGACGTGCAGAAAACGCTTCAGCAATATAAGGCGCTACAGGATATCATCGCGATTTTGGGGATGGACGAGTTGTCCGAAGACGACAAGCTGGTCGTCGCGCGGGCGCGGAAAATTCAGCGCTTCCTGTCCCAGCCGTTCCACGTTGCGGAAGTCTTTACAGGCTCCCCCGGCGTGTTCGTGGAGCTGGAGGACACCATCGCCGGATTCCGCGCGATCGTGGACGGGAAATACGACCATCTGCCGGAAAGCGCGTTTTATATGGTCGGCACCATCGCCGAAGCCGAAGCAAAGGCCAAGAAAATGGCGGCGGAGGC
This sequence comes from Alphaproteobacteria bacterium, assembly GCA_020442505.1. Classification (GTDB taxonomy): domain Bacteria; phylum Pseudomonadota; class Alphaproteobacteria; order Micavibrionales; family Micavibrionaceae; genus JACKJA01. Next base: position 485 of record JAGRJZ010000236.1, read on the forward strand.
GGCGTAACAGTTCGCCGGTACGTCGGTCTATCAATAACGCGTTCACCGACATACCAGACAGTCAACATACCGAACAACCGATATACCGATGACCGAAAACACACAAACCTTCCCCTTCGAACTTGTCTCTCCGGAGGAAAAGCTTCTGTCCCAGCCGGCTGTCATGGCCGTCGTCCCGGGAGAGGAGGGCGATATCGGCGTTCTGCCGGATCACAGCCCGGTTCTTTCATCCGTGCGGCCGGGGGTCGTCGCTGTCTATACGGATGGTAAGGAAGAGCCCCGCCGTATTTTCGTCGGGGGCGGATTCGCGGATATTTCCGCCGCGGGCTGCACTATCTTGGCGGAGGAAGCCGTCCCCGTCGAAGATCTGGACGAAGGGGCGTTGCGCCACCGTTTGCACGATCTTACGGAGGATCTGACCCTTGTCGAGGGGGCGGCCGATACGGCCCGGATCGAGCGGGCGGTTATGCTGACAAAGGCCAAGCTGGAGGCTTTGAGCGGCGAAGTGGTTCTGTAAAGACCAGAAAGCCCTGCTCACGCGGTCATAAGCCGATCGCCATGGTACCACCAGCCCCGCTGGTTAAGCGAGTAGATCGGTTGGTAGCGATGCACGGTCTCGACCCGTTTTATCTGGGGGGACTGGTTGTCCAGGACGTAGACTCCCTGCGGCGTGCTTACCAGCAAGATCGCGTGCGGTTGACCCAAAACAAGATCCCGCACGATCGCGATCCGCATCATCCCCTATGGCAGGCCTATCGCCCGCAATGCGAGATATTTGGCCGTCGCGAAATCCTCGCAATCCCCGCCATAGGCCATGAATTCGCCGGGCGTCGCCCAATAGTCGCCGGTATGCCAAAGCGCTTCGTCCGTTACGTAGGGATGGTTGTTGATCAGCTCATTAACCCGGCGTAAAAGCGCCATCAACGACAGCCCCGCCAGCCCCGCTACCATTCTCTGCCAAGCGGCGTGGAACGGCGTATCGTTCGCGGTGTTGCTCCGGTAACGCGCCAGCATCGTATTCCAGTTGCGAAAGGCCGACAGATCGGCGGAAAAAGGCTGGTTCGGGGCCATGACGGCGGAAAGGGCGGCGGGCATGGGAAAGGCTCCTGTTTTTTACGCGCAGGACAGCATCTTAACCGGAAAAGCGCGCCCGTCAACAGCCGCAACCGGCCGAACGCCGATCAGGCTGTTCGTGACCCACAACGCGTCTGCTTTGAAAAGACGGGCCGGAGAGAGGCTTTCTTCGCTCACCGCATGTTGGGTCATGATGCGGGCGCGAACGATTCCGTCCAGCACCCCGTCGGATAGAGGCGGGGTATAAAGCCGGCCGTTTTCGGCGATGAACAGATTGCCGTTCGCTGCCCCGCACACGTACCCGGCATTGTTCGTCATCAGGGCTATGTCCGCGCCGGCTTCTTGGGCTTCCCGCTGCGCGAGGACGTTGTCGCCGTAATTCAGGGATTTGATCCGGGAAAGAGGGGAGCCCTCGTTGCGTCGTACGGTTTGGGCGATGATTGCCGTGGCAGGGGGGGTATAAGATTCGGGATCGAAGAGCTCTGCGGTGATCAGAAGCGTTGGAGAGGTTTCTTTCTCCGGCAGCGCCAGCCCCCGCCCCCCGGGGCCACGGGTGAGAGTCGTGCGGATGATCGCGGCGCCGGTCGTCGAGCGGTTGCGCGCGAGCAGCTCGCAGACAATATCGTGCCAGTCATCCATGGCTGGCAGAGAAATGCCGAGAACGGCCGCATGGCGGATCAGACGAGCCTGATGCGCCGGCGCGTCGACCGGCATGCCGTCTTGCGCCGCCATCGTGTCGAAAACGCCGTCCCCCAGTAAAAATCCGCGATCGGCGGGAAGAATGCTGGATTGTTCCGCCGGAATAAAGCGTCCATTATGCCATATGACGTTCATGTTCAAGCGATGGCTCTTCTTTCGTTGTACGTATTCGCAATCAGGATAAAATTCCGCAGAATGTCCATGCCGTACGGGGTCAGGAGCGATTCCGGGTGAAACTGGATGCCGC
>JAGRJZ010000237.1:0-820 GCA_020442505.1 Alphaproteobacteria bacterium
GGCTTTTCGTAGTTCCGGCGCAGCTTCATCTCGCGGAACAGCCCCTCGCGCTGCATTTTCTTTTTCAGCACTTTCAAAGCCTGCTCAACGTTTCCATCGCGAACGTTAACGGTTACCAATAAAATCACCCCTTTCGGATTTCTCTGAATGTCAAAGCAGAGGCCTCAATACAGGCTTCAGGGGAAAAAAGCAAGGACAAAAGAATTTCTACAGCGTCGGGGCGCGCTGCAAAAACACCGTGGCAGGGCTGTTGGAATCCAGGCTTTCCTTTTGACGTCGTTAAGGGTACAAAGACGTTCTTCTTGTAAGATGAATGGGACGATTAAGACGATATAAGGGATGATAGCGGAATGATAGAGATTTCCGATCTTCACGCGACGGTCGACGGCAAAGAGATCCTGAAGGGGATCGACTTGACGATAAAGGCGGGAGAAACCCATGCGATTATGGGGCCCAACGGCGCGGGGAAGTCGACCCTCTCCAACGTGCTTGCCGGGCGGGACGGGTATACGGTCACGCGCGGGACGGTTACTTTCGCGGGGGAGGATCTTTTGTCCCTGACCCCTGAGGAGCGGGCAGCTCAGGGGTTGTTTCTAGCCTTTCAATATCCGGTGGAGATTCCAGGCGTCTCTATGACCGCGTTCCTGAAGGCGGCGATGAACGGTCAGCGCAAGGCCCGCGGAGAGCCGGAATACGATTCCCTTGAGCTTTTGAAGCTGATCAAACAAAAGCAAAAAGACCTGCAGATCTCCGATGAGATGTTAAAACGGCCTGTAAACGTGGGCTTTTCCGGTGGGGAAAAAAAACGGGCGGAAGTTCT
>JAGRJZ010000237.1:886-2079 GCA_020442505.1 Alphaproteobacteria bacterium
ATCGATGCGTTGAAAACCGTGGCCGATGGCGTGAACGCCCTCCGGGACGCAAGCCGGGGCTTTATGGTGATCACGCATTATCAAAGGCTTTTGGATTATATTAAACCAGACGTCGTGCATATTCTGGCCGATGGAAAGATCATTAAAACCGGCGGGGCCGCTCTGGCCCTGGATCTGGAAGAGAAGGGCTATGCGGGGTTCGTCGAAGATGCGGCCTGAGCCGTCCGGTTTTTTGGATAACCACGCGGCTTTTGTCGAAGAAAGCCCGGCGCCGGGATGGATCGCAGATTTGCGTGCCCGGGGCGCGGCCCGTTTTGCGGCGGCGGGACTGCCGGATGCCGGACTGGAGACGTGGCGGTACACGAATCTTTTGCCCGCGACCTCTCCCTATGCAGGGGCCCCTTTGTCGCAGGCGGACGTCGCTTACACTGATCCGCACGGGCTCATTCGGCCGTTTGCCTCTGTCTACGCGGAGGGTGCGCCGGATTGGTTGCAAGCGCTTCAGGCGGAGGAAAAGGACCAGGAAAACGCCCTGTGGGCCTTGTGCAACGCGTATTTGCGCGACGGGCTAATGATCGACGTGCCGGCCGGGAAGGCGTTCGACGCGCCGATTCATATCACTCTGACCGGTCATGACGGCGCGTTTTTTGTACCCCGGACGGCGTTTCGTCTGCAAAAGGGCAGCGTTCTGACGATCATCGAACATCACACCGGGCGGGGGGCTTACTGGAACAACCGCCTGACCCAGATCATCGTCGAGGAGGGCGCGCGGCTGCGCCATATTCGTTTTCAGAAAAACACGAAAAGCGCCGTCTACACCCAGAACACGGATGTTCGGGTCGCGGCCGGCGGTCGCTATGAAGCGTTCAATTTCGTCGTCGGTGCCGCTTTGTCGCGGCAAGAGTTACGGGTTGATCTGGCGGGTCCCCGGGGACGGGCGAGCCTGACGGCGCTTCACCTTTTGGGGGAGAATCAATGCGCGGACCAGACGATTACGGTTGCCCACAACGCCCCGGACGGCGTGTCTGATCAAGACATACGCTCGATCATCGCCGGTCGGGCCCGTTCGGTCTTTCAGGGCAAAGCTTACGTAGAGCGGGGGGCCGACGGAACCGATGCGCGTCAGATGTCGAAGGCGCTGTTGCTCGCGGACGGGGCCGAAATGGACGCCAAGCCGGAGCTGGAAATCTACG
>JAGRJZ010000238.1 GCA_020442505.1 Alphaproteobacteria bacterium
CGCGGAAGACAAAAATACCCCACATAAAACTGACCATGCCGAGAATAATCATAAACTGAATAACCGCGCCGTAAACGGCTTCTACATGGGCGATTTCGGCGTTCGTCATCCCGTCCGCATAGGCCAGCGTCGCAAAGGTTTTGACGTTGGCCGTCCCGAACAAAGAGGATGAAAACGCCCCGATCATCGGGTTAAAGGATACCAGCGCGCCGCCCGTCAGGAAAGTCATAATTGTTCCGATACCGCCGGGGCCACGCGGACCATCCTGAGACGTCTTCAGAAGACGGGAAATCCCGATGACGATAAACACGCTCCCCGCGACGAAGGCGAACCAGCTGAACAAAGCGCGGGACGGTTCGAAAATATTACCGACAAATTTGACCATCATCTCGTCGAGACTGCCTTCCGTCGCTCCGTTCGCATCATTAAAGCTTTCAGCGGCATAAGGCGTAATGCCGTCGGCCAGCGTATTGAACATGACCGTGACGATCATCGGCAGGGCGAAGAAAGCCCCCGCCGCGACAAAGCGCGCGATCGGCTCCCAAATCTGGGTCTGGCGCGGGTCCTCTATGTGCTCCTTGACTTTCAAAAGCCCCCAAAACCCGATCAACATACCCGCCAGATAGGAAAACAGGACCAGAAAAACCGGAAGCCCCTTGGTGCTGTAGGCAACGTTACAGATGACCTGATCCAGCTTGGAGGAACCGGATGTACAGCCGGCCATATACAGGTCAAGCTCTCCGCTGCCGGCCGATACGATCCCCCCGATATCCCCGGCGCCGTCATTGCCACCTGTAATCGTGTTAAAAAAGACGATATAGCTAGTCGCCAGGGACAAAAACGCGCCGCCGACGAAGATTCTGACCAACCCTTCCCGTGCGGGTGATTTGTCAGGATTTTCAATATGTTCCCGCAGTTTCAGGATGCCCGCGACAACAAGCAAAAGCCCCATCAAATACCCAAAACTGGCGATCGGCGCCGGCGTTTCGGAAAAAGAATCAATGATGTTCTGGAGGACGCTCGAAAAACCGTTCGAAATGTTGCCCATGCCGCTGGTGGACGCGGCCATCGAGTCCGCAGTGGTTTCAACAAAATCGGTCGTATCCGGGAAAAAACCGTCCGTAACCGAGCCAACCGCCACGTCATACATAAAGGGCAGGGCCAGAAAAGCACCGGCGGCCAAAAAGCGGGACGCTGCCTCAGGCAAAGGCGCGTTTTGGGGGCTTTCGACATGGTTCTTAAGCTTTATCAGCGCCCAAACACCGAAGAAAAGACCCAGCAAATAGGAAAAGGCGGCGATCGGAGCGGGAAGGCCCTCTACGGACTCGACGATATTATTCGCCACCGTGCTGACGGTCTCCTGCGCATAAGCGGGAACGATCCCTGAAAAGCAGAGACACAAGGCCCACAGAAGCAAGGCAATATCTTTATAGCCCCTTGTTTTCATTTTATCCTTCATTACACCCAAAACGACTTATCATTAATATTTAACCATATTTATCATAAATCGTGCAAATTTGGATAACGACACCACTCTATCGCATAAAAGATTAACAATTCCTTACGAAACGGGGACAGATAAAAGACTTTCGACGCTGTCAATTGTACAATACTCTTTGCCTGATAAGAAGCCTTTAATCAGGGCTGGCGGCTTTCTTTTTCGACGGCCGTCTGGTAGGATCTCCCTCTTTTTCAATCGGGGAAACCACAGGCCATGAATGGTGGCGACGCTTCACACAATCCACGCAAACCGTCAGCCCCCGCCCGAGCCAGCGCGACCTGCTTGAGGGAAGCGGCTTTTCTGGGATTTTTATCCTTTCTGCCGATCCTGTCGGTTCTGGCGCCCCGCTCTCTGGCGTTTACGGCCGGGCTCGCGGGCATTCTCGGCCTGCTGGCTTGGGTCAGGACATCCTCGGTGAAAAAACGAAACCTGATACCCTTTCTATCGCTTGCTTCTGCGTGGGTTGTCTTTGCAGGCCTGAGCGCCCTGTGGAGCGCCGATCCGCCGCAATCGCTTGATCGCGTTAAAAATCTGGGTCTTGTTCTTTTGCCGGGCGCTCTCTTTTTATCCGTCATGGCAACGTTTCAGGAAGCTGTGTCGGAGCGTTTCCTGATTTTGTTCGCAGCGGGCCTGGGAGTTGCGATGGTGCTGGTCGGCATAGAGCTATGGGCCGGTTTTCCGATATGGCATTTAACGCACGGTCTGGCGTTCGATCAGCCGGTCCCCTCGGAAAGTGTCATGAACCGAAGCGTCATCGTCCTGGTCATGCTGTTTTCCCCCATCGCCGGGATGCTGTCCGGGCGGGGGCGCTTGGTATTGCTGGCTCTTTTTCTTCCGGTTCTTTTGACAACGGAAAGCCAGTCTGCGCAGATCGGTCTTGCGGTCGGCTTGTTGACGGCTTTGTTACCGGCCGCCGTTTACAAAAGCTCAAAGGCGTGGGCGGGGCTCGGGCTGGCCATCGCAGCCTATATGGCGTTTTTTCCATGGCTTGTGTCTGCCTTGTTTCAAACGCTCGCCCCGTTGGTCGATGCCAATCCGTTTCTGGGGCGGGGCGGGGCCTATGGCGCGGACCGTTTGGAAATATGGCACTTCGTCGCCCAAAAAGCGATGGAATCCCCATTTTACGGCCATGGAATCGAAGCAACGAAGGAACTCACATTCGACACTCAAGCCCTTTACCACACAAGCGCCCACGTTCTGCACCCGCATAATTTTCTGCTACAGCTATGGATCGAGTTCGGGGCGATCGGGGTAACACTGGTCTTCGTGATGATTGCAATTCTTTTAAAAACGATGTTCGAACGGCTTTCCGTCTTGCAAAATCGGATCGCGTTGCCAACTTTCATGACCGCTTTTTCGATTGCCAGCACGAGCTACGGGCTCTGGCAAAGCTGGTGGCTGGGATTGCTGCTACTCAGCGCCGGGCTTGTCTTTTTCGCGGTAAAAAGACCGTTCTCTTCTTTCTCTTGAAAGACAAACCGATTCGAGGCTATTGATGATACAAAACAAGGTGTCCTATGACCGACTCTGACGATTCCGGCTTATCGCTTCCCTCCGTTCCGTCTTCCGGCGGTCGGCGTATCGCACCGGAGGGAGTCTACACGGCCGCCTTGATAATTATAGGGAACGAGATTTTGTCCGGCCGGACGCATGATACGAACACCCCATGGATCGCGGAACGTCTGACCCGCCACGGGATCTTGCTTCAGGAAGTACGAGTCGTGCCAGATGTCGAACCCGTCATTATCCGGGCCGTCAATGAAATGCGAAAAACCTTCGATTACGTGTTTACGACCGGCGGCATCGGACCGACGCATGACGACATCACCGCCGAAAGCATCGCCAAGGCCTTCGGCGTTCCGGTTCATCAGCACGAACAGGCCTACAAGGCTTTGAACCAGCATTATGGCCCCAAGGAGCTGACGCCCTCGCGTCTGAAAATGGCGATGGTGCCCCTTGGCGCGGATCTGATTCCGAATCCGGTTTCGGGCGCGCCCGGTTTTATCATGGAAAATACATATGTCATGGCCGGCGTCCCGCGGATTATGCAGGCGATGTTCGACTACATTCTCAGCATCTTAGTGGCCGGAAAGCCTATTTTGTCGCATACGATCACCTGCGACCTGGCGGAAAGCGTCGTCGCAGATGATCTCTCAACGCTTCAGGACCGCTTCCCCGACGTCCAGATCGGGAGCTATCCGCATTACCGGGGTGGCGTGTTGGGGCTAAGTCTCGTCCTGCGAACCACACGAGAGGATTTACTGGCCGAAACGGAAGACGCCGTACTGTCCTTGCTGGGCCGGCACGGCGTGGAGCCACGCGCCATCAGCATTAAAAATGACGACATATAAACGGCAGAAGAAACAAAAGAAAATTTTCATCGGGCAAAACAGAGTCCTCTCTTAATTTCTGCTCTGCAATCTGTTATTGTAGGACCAGAGATACAGAATGACCCTCCCCGTGCCAATGCCCGGACAGAACGTCTTGGAAGATAAAACGCCATGAAATTCGTTGGTCTTTTACTTGTTTTCGTCTGCACGTTTGGCGGTTTGATTATCGCCGCCGGCTTCGAAAAGGCGATGCACCTTCTCACGGGGGTTATCCTGCCTGCGGCCCCGGG
>JAGRJZ010000239.1 GCA_020442505.1 Alphaproteobacteria bacterium
GCGCTTTGGAAATACGTCCAGCTGGTCGGATCAGCTGAAAAAGGAGCGGTTACCCACCCCGGCGCCGCAGCGGAGACTCACGTCTTCGTGGATTTGTGAGAGGGAGGTAAAATATTTACATAATTTATTTTTTGTGCTACAATCCCCTAAGAGCAAATGAGTAGAGGGGGGGGTGCAGAGATGAATTCTTTTTTAAAAATGGTGTTTTCGATCGGAACCAACTCGACTTCCGATTTTCCCGATGGTGCTTTGGCGGTTTTAGAGAGTCTCCTTCCGAGCGGTTGGAAGATGTGTTCTCCTAAAAGGGGCGGCATAAATGAGCCTTACGCGCGGTGTGTTTTGGGGAGAGGCGATGATTTTGGTGCGTTGCATTCCCGCGTTCAAAAAATATGGGAGGATGCATTCGCGGGTCAGGGCTCTCCCGTTATTGCGGCGAATATCGAGAATGTTGGCCCTGTCATATTTGTCCGGAAGTCGGATATGTCCAGATTGGCTGCGTACGTAAAAGAAATCAACTCCAGCGTTCCTGTGCCTTCTCCTGATCTCGCCCCCGGCCCTCAAGCAGGAAAATCGTTTCGACAAGGTTGAGTTTTCGGCCTTAAAGGGGCGGCTTGGTCAATCCCCCAGTGAAATCCCGAGGGAACGAGCCGTTTGAACCAGCGTGCTGTTCGGGTTGACGTCCTGATATGCTTTGATCGCGTCGTCGATCGAGACATCGATGACCTGACGGTCGGACCATGCCACCATGCGCCCGAATTTTCCTTCCTTGATGAGCTCTACTGCTTTCGCGCCAAAGGCTGACGCCAAAAGACGGTCGTTCCAGGTGGGCTGGCTGCCGCGCTGGACATGCCCCAAAATGGTCACGCGCGTTTCGCAATCGGTGGCCTCGGCAATTTTGTCGCCGATGTAGTAGCCGATCCCGCCATAACGTTTTTCGCCGCCGTGATATTCCATTTCGGCTTTCGTCCCCTCGGGGGTCGAGACGGCTTCGGAGACGACCACCAGTGCAAAATTCCGTCCGCTTTCCTTCACCGATTTAATCTTGCGGGCGATGTTTTCGATCGTATAGGGGATTTCGGGAATGAGAATGACGTCTGCCCCTCCCGCGATTCCGGCGTTCAGAGCAATATGCCCGGCATCGCGGCCCATGACTTCCAGGATCATCACCCGGTCGTGACTGGCCGCGGTCGGCTGGAGACGATCCAGCGCCTCGGTCGCGACCATCACGGCGGTGTCGAAGCCGACAGAGGCCTCGGTCATTCCGATATCGTTGTCGATCGTCTTGGGGACGCCCACCAGGTTAATCCCGCCCTGTTTCGCGAGTTCTTTGAGGATCGCAAAACTGCCATCCCCGCCGATCCCGATGACCCCGTCCAGCCCCAATATTTTAAACCCGTCTATAATTTTTCCGGACAGATCCTTCGTGGAGCCGTCGGCCATGGGGAAAGCGAAGGGGTTACCTTTGTTCGTCGTGCCTAAAATCGTGCCGCCCAGCCGCATGACGTTGCCGTCGAAATCGCGTGGATGAAGAGTGCGCACCTGTGGCGGGTCCTTCAAAAGTCCGGCCGTTCCGTTCAATATGCCGATCGTCTCCCAACCCTGATGATGGGCGCTGTGGACGACGGAACGGATCACCGCGTTAAGCCCCGCGCAATCGCCACCGCTCGTCAGAATGCCGATCTTCTTTTTTGACATTGTTCATAACCAATCTTGTTTGAATGCTATGCCTTGTCTTTAGCGCGTTTCAGATAGTCTGTCTATCCCCAAATCCTGTAAAAAAGACTTACCAAACAAAGAATTATTTGCTATAGTCGCGTATCCTGACAAAAAACTATATGGTTACATAACTCATGGAAGACGATGACGATTTGCGGGAAAAGCTCGCCGCCCTGAAGGAGGAGCACCGGGATATGGACAGCATCATCGAGCGGCTTATGGGTGCCCAGCCCATTGATTTTCTTCAGATTCAGCGTCTGAAAAAGCGGAAACTCGCCTTGAAGGACATGATTCAGAAAATGGAGAGCGATCTTCTTCCGGATATTATTGCATAGTTGTCATTTTTTACGTGGGTTGCAGGAAATTTTTCAGAAGAGGGGGGCGGCTAAATTAGCATGACAAATCAACTATTACCCTCCAATCACGAACCCCCTCTCGTCAGCATTATCATGGGCTCTCAGTCCGACTGGGGACGAATGCGCGAAAGCGCCGGGGTCCTCGATGAGATGGGTATTCCCTATGAGGCAAAGATTGTCTCTGCACATCGCACACCGGATCGCATGGTTGCCTACGCGAAAACGGCTCGGGAACGGGGGGTGAAGGTCATCATCGCCAGCGCAGGCGGCGCTGCCCATTTGCCGGGCATGGTGGCCAGTATGACGACGCTTCCGGTTCTGGGCGTCCCGGGGGAAAATTCTCCGCTCGACGGGATGGACAGTCTTTTATCGATCGTCCAAATGCCCGGAGGCATCCCGGTCGGGACTCTTGCAATCGGTAAGCCGGGGGCTAAAAACGCGGCTCTTTTGGCGGTTCGGATTTTGAGCGTCTATGATGACGCGATTACGACACGTCTGCAAGCCTATCACGAGGCTTTGACGAGCAGCGTTGCCGATGAGCCTTCGGATCAATAAAGATCTGGCGGCGGGGGGCGGCCCGCTAATGATCAAGCGGCCTGGTCCATCTGCGCGGCGTTCGCCGTAAACAGTTCTAGCATAGCGTTTGCAAGGTTTTCCCGGTTCTCTTCCGTTTCGACATTGCCTGTCAAAAGCGACCCGTCCAGGCAGAGAGAGGCATCGTTCCATAGACCGCCGGCCTGGGTCACAACGTCCTGCATGGCAGCCGGGCCCGTAACGGTGCGGGTTTTGACGTTGTCCGTGATGACCAGCAAATGCAGCGCGTCGCCCATCACGGCGATTGGTTTTCCTGCGCCGATGAAGCTTGAGATAAAACGGTTCGTATGGGCGGTTGTCTTCAGGCGATCCATGCTCCGTGTGCCACCGGGAAGAAGAAGCATATCGAAATCCGCGCCCAAAGCCGTAGAAAGCGGGGCGTCGACCATGTAATGATGGCCCCATCCCTTCCCGTCCCAACCGTTAACAAGCCCTTGGTCGGGGCTGACGATCGTGATCTGCGCTCCGGCGTTGAGAAGGATTCGCTGGGTTGCTGTGATATCTTGTTCGCAAAATCCGCCGGCGATCAAAAGGGCGACTTTGCTTCCGGATAAAGGTTTGGTTTGCGTGTGGTTCATGGTGAAATACCCCTCTTTTTTGTTTTTCGGGGGAGGCGGGCAAAGCGCGCGGCGGCTCCTCCTTCGATTAAGACGGGGCAGACCATGGTTGTTTTTGACGAAAAAGTCAAGATTTTCCTTTTTTCGGGGGTGGAGGCGTTCATCTGTTGTTGTTTGCCGCTGGCTAAATCATATACTGTCCACCATTCGCGGAGATGGTCGCGCCGTTGATAAAACCCGTTTTCTCCGATGCTAAAAACGTGACGATGTGGGCGATTTCCTCTGTGCAGCCCATGCGGCCGGCCGGAATATGGCGGATGATGGCCTGCAGGATATCACTGCGCATGGCCGCAGTCATTTCGGTCTCGATATAACCGGGGCATATCGCGTTGACGGTGATACCTTTGGCTGCGCTTTCCAAAGCGAGCGCCTTTGTGAACCCGATCATGCCGGCTTTAGCCGCCGAATAATTCGTCTGACCAAACTGTCCCTTTTGTCCGTTGATCGAGGAAATATTAACGATCCGACCATATTCCCGTTCGCGCATGCCCGGAACGACCGCCCGGCAGAGGCTGAAGCAAGAGGTCAAATTCGTTTCAATTACGGCATGCCACTGATCTGGAGTCATCTTATGCAGAACACTGTCCTGTGTGATCCCGGCGTTATTGACGAGGATCGTCACAGGCCCCAATGTTTTTTCTATTTTGTCGACAGCCGTCTGGCAGGCGGAAAAGTCAGCGACATCGACCTTAAAGCTTTTGGCTTCGGTTTCCCTTTCGCAGTTTTTTGCTGCTGTTTCGTTTCCGTGATACAGCGCCGCGACCTTGTAACCTTCTGCGCGCAGGGCTTTCGTGATCGCCAAACCGATACCGCGGGTCCCGCCTGTCACGAGTGCGACTTGCTTGTCGGTAGGAATATTGGGTGTTTTGGGTGGCATTCGTCTCTATTTCCTTGCTGGCTTATTTTTTAAGTAACATGGTCTGGTCTCTTTCGACGCAGAGCGCAATGCCCATCCCCCCGCCGATGCAAAGCGTGGCCAGGCCTTTTTGCACATCACGGCGCACCATTTCGTGCAGCAATGTCACAAGGATTCGTGCGCCCGAGGCGCCGAGCGGGT
>JAGRJZ010000240.1 GCA_020442505.1 Alphaproteobacteria bacterium
GGCGAGGGTTTTTTCATGATATCGGAGCGCATGCCCCGGCGAGCCACAATCGAGACGCAGCGTCCAGCCGGGGAGATAAAATATCGCAAACCCGGGCATGATAGGCGTTCAGCCATGCCAATTCCGACGCCGAAAGCATCTCCTTCACGATCAAAGATCGATCGATGGGCGCCAGCGTGACCGTGTCAAAGGCCAACATATCCGTCTCGGTATCTTCTCGTTTACCATCCTTCCGCAGCTGCACGAGGCTTTCGATCCGGATCCCGTAGGCGCCCTTTTTATAAAACCCCGGCTCGTTCGACAGCAGCATCCCCGGGGCGAAGGGCATGATCTCGCGTCTTGTAATCCCGGCGGCGTCTTCATGTACCGACAGATAGCACCCAACCCCGTGCCCGGTGCCGTGATCGTAGTCGCGGCCCGCTTCCCACAAGCTCTTCCGCGCCAGCGCGTCGATCTGCGGTCCGGTGGCGGAAGCCGGAAAGCGCGCGGACGCCACCGCGATATGCCCTTGCAAAACACGAGTGAAGTTCTCTCGCATATCGTCCGTCGGCCGTCCGATCGCGACCGTGCGGGTAATATCCGTCGTGCCGGCGACACCCTCCCCGCAATACTGCCCGCCGCTATCCATCAGCAGCAGTCCCGGCGGGAGGATGCGTTTATTCGTCTCCGGCGTCACGCGATAGTGGATAATCGCGCCATTTTCAGCCCAGCCGGCAATGGTATCGAAGCTGGGCTCCCGCCAGGCGGGATCGTCGCGGGAGAACGACTCTCGTTTCGCGACGAGGTCAAGCTCCGTCAGGTGCCCTTTCGGCGCTTCTGTCGCGATCCAGTGAAGAAAACGCACCATCGCGACCCCGTCGCGGATATGCGCCTCCCGGATAGCGGTCTGTTCTGCGGGGGTTTTGATCGCCCGGGGCAGGACACAGGGGTCTTCCGCCTCCTTCGTTCGCAGCCCGGCCTTGTCGGCTATTTGAAGGAAACGAACGGGCGTGCGCTTGGGATCGAACAACAGGCAGGACTCCGTGCCCAGCGTTTTAAGGTAATTAAACAGCATGTCCGGCTCCCGGGCAGCAACCGCGGCGCCGAGAGATTCGCGCACAGCCGGGGTCAGTTTTTGGGACTCGACAAACCAGTCCACCGCCCCGTCAGCGTGCAAAACGGCGCGGGACAGCGCCACGGGAATGTAGGGAATACCCCCCCCACGGACGTTCAACAGCCACATGATCGACAGCGGATCGGCCAGCAAAAAAGCCGTGCCGGCGGCCTCGCGGACCGTCGCTGCGGCCATTTCCCGCTTTTCCGCGGCGGTCAAGCCGGCGATCGCTTCGGGGAACAAAGAAACCGGCGCGCAGGGCGGCGCAGGACGGTCCGTCCAGATATCATCGACCAAATTCCGGTCAAGCGGCACCATCTCGACCGGGACGTTCGCAAACGGTGTCAAATCCGCCGGGGTAAACAGCAGCGGGTCGTAACCGATTTTGGTGCCGGACGGAGCGTTTTTCTGAATCCATGCAGCCGCCGGAGTTTCGAACATATCCGCTGTTTCAAAAAGCGTTGGATCAACCTCCTGTGCCAATTGAATTTCATAGCGGCCGTCGCTCATGACAACGGCCTTATTAGACAAAACAACGGCGATTCCGGCCGAACCGGTAAAGCCTGTCAGCCAGGCCAACCGCTCTGCGCAGGCGGGAACATATTCACCCTGATATTCGTCCGTCCGGGGAAGAAGATAGCCGTCGAGCCCCCGGGATATCATCGCCGCGCGGAGCGTTTCCAGATTCGTCATGCGTTTACCCCGTTGTTCGTCGCTTCGATTCTTCGTATGCTCTACAAAACTAGACGAAGAACAAAAAAACAAATAACAAAAAAACCCGTATGCCCTATCTTCTCCTCATCTTCGGCGTTGTTTTAGGTCTTTACGGGCTATACCGGTTTTTCAGCGTCGCCACCGTGCCGCAGATTCGCGCGTTAACCATGACGGCGATCCTCGTGACGCTATGCGCGTCTTTGTTTTTTCTGGCGGTGACGGGTCGTCTGCCGGCCGCGCTGGCGCTTCTGGCAGCGCTGATTCCTCTTGCCGTTGGCTGGAAGAGGAACAAGGACAAAGAATGACTTTTCCGTTGTCCGTCACGGCGTTTGTTCGTATGCTCGCACCAGCCGCATCAATAAAAACGAAGAAACGACATGAGCATCAAACCCGTTCGCAAAGCCGTTTTCCCGGTCGCCGGTCTTGGCACCC
>JAGRJZ010000241.1 GCA_020442505.1 Alphaproteobacteria bacterium
GCCGCGATGGATCAGGCGCTGGCGACCTCCGGCACGGTCGGGCTGGAACTGGCCGTAGCGGGCGTTCCACATGTGATCGCGTATAAAATGAATCCCCTGACATGGGCGATCGTCCGAGGAAAACTTACGGTCAAATACGCTCATCTTGCGAATTTGTTGCTGGATCGCGGCGCCGTGCCGGAATTTATCCAGGACGCCGCCCGCGCGGACGCTCTGGATTCGGCGCTTTCAAGTCTAGATCGCGCCGATCAAAAACAGGCCTTCGACGAGATCCGCCGGCTTCTGGCGGGGGAAACGACCCAAACGCCCGCTACGCAAGCCGCTACGTTCGTCCTGAAGGAGAAATAGACAAAATCATGCGCTATAAGCGGACAAGGAAGAATTTTCCCATGAATTCAATGATATGTTCGCATCAGACTGACCAGTAGCCCCTGAATTTTGACACGATCAGGTTCAAGAACCCAGGGTTCGTAATTATCGTTTTCCGGTTCCAGAATGATCCGGTTACCCGCGCGGCGAAAGCGTTTGAGGGTTACCTCATTATCATCGACCAACGCCACGACGATTTGGCCCTGTTCGGCGCGTTCGGCCCGTTCGATGATCACGATGTCATGATCGTTAATCCCGGCATTGATCATGGAATCGCCCTCCACACGCAAGGCGTAATGCGACCCCGGTCCCAAAAGGGTCGGCGGAATGTCGATGGTTTCGCCTTCGTCCCGAATAGCCTCGATGGGCGATCCGGCGGCAATTTTTCCATAGAGCGGAATGGATTCGAACGCGTGAGCCACCGGAAAGGCAGGCGCCTTGGCGGGCACCGTTTCGGGAGGATTTTGGAGGGGATTTTGATAGCCCTCGGGCAGACGGATCACTTCGATCGCCCGGGCCTTGTGCGGCAGGCGCCGCAGATAACCACGATCTTCCAGCGCTGCGATCAGGCGATGGATCCCGGATTTTGATTTAAGCCCCACGGATTCGCGCATCTCTTCGTAAGAGGGAGCGATATCGCCCGCGTTCATGCGTTCGTGAATAAGGATCAACAGATCCTTCTGCTTTCTGGTTAGCATAGCAAGAGCCCCCCCTTTGATAGAACCTGTTCGCGATGGAACCTTTTTTGTTCTATCTAGGTTCTTTCTTTGTGTCAAGATGTTCCCATCAATTTTTTAACGGCTGCGCCGATATCGGGCGCGCGCATCAGACTTTCCCCGACCAAGAACGCGTCATAGCCGGCATCGTGCAGGCGTGTCAGCGTATCGTGATCGGAGATTCCGCTTTCGGCGATTTTTACAACGGATTTAGGCAGATGGGAAACGATGTCAAACGCCGTATCGAGGGAGACCCTCAGAGTCTTGAGGTTTCGGCTATTAACTCCGATCATCTCCGCACCCAACGTCGCCGCGCGTTCTGCCTCTTCTACGGTGTGGACCTCCACCAGCACGTCCATTTCCAGGTCGCGCGCCGTGTCGTGGAGCGTTCGGGCGGTCGGATCGTCCAGTGCGGCCATGATCAGCAAAACACAATCGGCACCCAGCGCCCTTGATTCGTATATTTGATAGGGTGTTAACATGAAATCCTTACGTAATATAGGAAGAGAAGACTCTATCCGTATGGAATGAATGTAGGAATCGTGTCCCTGAAAATAAGGCTCGTCCGTCAAAACCGACAGGCAGCTTGCCCCGGATTGCTCGTAAATTCTGGCAATTTTAACAGGATCGAACTCCGCGCGGATCACGCCCTTGCTGGGTGACGCTTTTTTGACCTCCGCGATGAGAGCCGGTCGGCCTTGTTCTTTCTTTTCAAGAATTTTCTTTTTAAATCTAAGTGTTGCTGGTTTTTTTTCTATTTTTTTCTTAAGTTCTGAAAGGGGCGTTTGCGCTTCTTTGCGCCGTATATGATCCCGCTTTTTGTTGCAAATTTCGTCCAGAACGGTCATGTCTGTTTATCCTTTTACGAGGGCAATATAGTCCGTCAGAACCCTCTTTGCTCTTCCGTTGTCGATGGCGGCGGCGGCCTGGGAGACGCCATCCTTCAGACCCGCCGCGCTACCGTGAAGACAAAGAACGGCGGCCGTGTTCGCAAGCACAATGTCGCGATAGGCGAAAGCTTCGCCGTTCAGCAGCACTTTCAAGGCTTCCGCGTTTTCCCGGGCGTTTCCACCTCGTAAATCAGCCAGAGGATGCACGGGCAATCCAAAATCTTTGGGCGTGAGGGTGCGTGTCGTTATTCCGTCTTCGGACAGAATCGCGATGTTTGTCTCCCCCGTGACGGTGATTTCGTCCAGGCCGTCGCTTCCGCATACGACCCAGGCGCGCTGGGTCCCCAGCCGTTTGAGCGTCTCCGCCATGGGGACGAGCCAGCGGGAGTCGTAAACGCCGATAAGCTGTCTTTTCGTTCCGGCCGGGTTGGCGAGAGGCCCCAGCAGGTTAAAAATCGTTCGGAAACCGAGCGCCTTGCGGACAGGCACGACATGTTTCATTGACTCGTGGTGCCGGGGCGCCATTAAAAAGGCAAATCCGGTTTGCGCCAGCGCCTTTTCCAGACGCTCCTGCGGCGCGTCTAAATCAACGCCCAGCGCCTCCAGAACGTCCGCCGCGCCGGATTTCGAGCTGGCCGCCCGGTTGCCGTGCTTGG
>JAGRJZ010000242.1 GCA_020442505.1 Alphaproteobacteria bacterium
ATGATATAGGCCGGAACCAGCGTGATGGTGAACAGATAGGCCACAACCACCCCCAGCGCGATGAAGATCCCGAAGGTCTGAACCGGAGGAATGGGCGTAAAGGCCAGAGACGCAAACCCCGCCGTCGTCGTCAGCGAGGTAAACAGCATCGGGCGCGACAACTCCTCCATCACGTGGTCCAGCGTCTTGCGCCGGTTTTTCATCAACGGATAGCGGTCGAAAAAGTCGGACAGAATATGCACCGCGTCGAGCACCGCGATCGGCATGATGAAAACCGGGATCATGGAAGACATGATATGCACCGTATGTCCGGTGCCGATTAACATGCCCATCGTAAAGATCACCGACACCATCGCCACGATCATGGGGGAGATAATGAACTTCACGCTGCGGAAGAAAAACCACATCAGAAGGAAAATCAACACCATCGCCATCGGGGCGGAGACCGCCATTTGCTTGAACATCTCGACCCCGAACGTGTCCTGGGCGACGGGCATGCCGGTGATGTGGTATTCCTCCCGCGTGGGGCCGAAGGAGGCAATGGTTTCCTCCAGCTCCCGCGCGACTTTATAACTGATGTTTTTCGAGGTAATCGGGATGTAAAGCGCGATGGCCTTGCGATCTTCGGAGACGAGCGTCCCGTTTAAAAACGGCAGTTTGGCAGCTTTTTCGGCAACGGCCAGCGCGGCTTCCGGGGTTTTCGGCGGGGCGGACATCAGCCATTCGAACCGCACGGCCCCCAAGCCCGCCTGCTCGATATTGTCCACGGTCGAAGGCGCAAGAAGATCCACGGCCAGCACCCCGGCCGTCTGCCCGGTTTCCGGGTCGGTCCAGCGAATCTTCTCCGCCGCCCGGGTCAAGGCGTAGATATTCCTGAGCGTCGCGGGGTTAAAAACCCCGTTCTCGTCGGTCTTATCGACGACCCCGACCACGATCATATCGTTCAGGGTAAAGGTCTTTTTCATGTCGTTGTGAAAGACCCGGACGGGCTCCCCGGGCGCGAGCATGTTTTCCGGATCCGTGTCGATATGCAACGGCTGGAGGAAAGGCACCTTCCCCGGCGCGAGGCTCGGCACCGCGACCAGTAAAATCATCACAAGGCTTAAAAGCCCGGCCAGTCCCATGAAAAGCTTCGGCCGATCCGCCGCGACGTTGGAGAGTAATTGCATGCCCGTTCAACCTCTCATTACATTAGAGCTCGGTTATATTTCTATCACGAACCGCACAGCAAAAACAGAGCTTTTCATTCCCCCGGCGCAGCATAGGGCCGGGCCACGCGATAGAAAAAGAAATCATCGGCAGGTTCGTATTTCTTAAGAATCTTATTAATAACACCTTGATTTTGCAAGATATCGACTGCACCGTTGATCATTGATGCAAAAGCGTACTGGTCCCTGTCGAAGACAAAACTATTGGCATTTGCAACCAAAGGAACGGTCGCCTCAAACGGTTTGATCATATCAGGGTTATGGCGCATAAAATCATATGCAGCGGATCTTTCGGCCAGAACGGCATCTGCTTTTTTAAGCCCCACATCCAAAATCATTTCGGCATGAGAAGACATTTCAGGCAAGGAATGCAAGGATGCTTTTGGAAAAAATTCTTTGGTCATAAAATATATAGTTGAGCCATCGATAACCGAAAAGCGGAGATCTTTTCGATTCAAATCGTCATGCGATTGAAACCTGTCCTCATCGCTTCGAAGATAAACATCAATCCCGCTGAAATAAAGCGGATGACTAAAAGCGACCACGCGGCTGCGCGGCCCGTTTGGCCAGGCTGCCGAGCAAAAGAGATCATAACGCCCGGTTAAAAGCCCCTCTGACAAGGTCGCCCAGGAAACCTCCTCGGTCCACTCAATATCCAGATTTAGAAGCGCACTCACCTTTTCAAGGATGTCCGGATAAATACCCGACAAAACCCGGGTATTCGGATCCATGACAAGCGCCGGCGGATAGACAACGTACCCGCATCGGATCTTCCCCGTCCGCATCACGCGGTCATAGACGGATTCTTTTTCTTTCTTTTCTGCGGCATAGGCAGCGGGAATGGCAGTCATCATACGAAGGCCTTGCCCGTCTCTGTTCCCCTCCCCCTCTATATGCATTATGCAAAATTGTAAGAAGGAAAAAACAATGAAAAACAAGGCGGCTCTTTTCATGACCGTATCCTTTTTAAACCAGGTATAGGCGTTCCATTTAAAAAACGGGACGGAGAGCGCTTGTCTCAGCTTTTTTGCGCGACGCGCTGATCCTTGTCGGGAACGACGATCATCAACATCTGACGGCCTTCCATCTTGGGGGCAAGTTCCAGCTTGCCCATATCGGCCAGATCGTCGCGAAAGCGTTCGAGAATATCCCGGGCGAGATCCTGGTGCGCCATCTCCCGCCCGCGGAAGCGAAGCGAGACTTTCACCTTATCGCCTTTTTCGAGAAACCGCCGGGCGTTTTTGAGCTTGACGTGATAGTCGTGCTCTTCGGTCGTGGGGCGCAGTTTGATTTCCTTCACATCGACGGTTTTTTGTTTCTTGCGAGCTTCGGAGGCTTTTTTCTGCTGCTCGTAGCGAAACTTCCCGTAATCCATAATCTTGCAGACGGGCGGCTCCGCCTGGGGTGATATCTCCACGAGATCAAGCCCGGCCTCCTCGGCGCGTTCCAGCGCTTCACGCGCGGAAACGATACCGACCTGTTCCCCGTCGCCGCCGATCAGGCGGACCTCTTTGGCACGGATGGAATCGTTAATTCTGGTCCCGTCTTCCTTGCGGGGGGGGAGCGATGGTTTGCGAATGGTCGTATCTCCTTCATAATGAAAAACAAAAGCCCCGTCGCACGCGGCGGCAGCGCTTGCCTATTAATACGGCGCTTTTCCGTGGAGCGCAAGGGAAAGAAGACACGAAACGCGCAAGCGTGTTCATCAAGACAGGCGTTGCCTGAAGCCGGCCGTTCGCCCCTCCGCGACAGGAACGCGTTCGATCGTCTCCGGCGGCGCGGCAAAATCTGCCGGCAGAAAGGCCGTGGCGGCGGCGGGAAGGATCGTCCGTGGCGATTGCGTCGCCCGCGCCAGCCGCGTTTCGGGACGCGTGGGCTCGTCCGTCACCATGGCGAGCAGATTGCCGGAGATGTCCCGCCCGGTTTCCTGTTCGACGATCACGTTCGCAAGCCCCCCGGCCGCGCCGAAAACCCCGCCATACAGCGCCCCGCCGATGACGCGGGAGGCCGGCTGGATCTCGTCTCCGGTAACCTTGCGATAGACCGTGCCGACCAGCGGTATCTGCTGGAGCGGGTTGACGATGTCCAGTAAATCCCCGAAACCGAACGGCCGGGGCGAGGGGGGCGTTTCCGGGGCGCTGACCCGGGCCCTCCCCGTTTCGTCGGCCAGCATCGTCGCGAAGTCCTCCTGTCCGCCGGGCACGACAGGCCGGGTCGCGGCCCAGGCGATCGTTTCGGTTTTGTCCGCCCTTTGCGCCTGCGCCGCGGGACGCGAATCCCAGATCGGCACGCGCCCGGCCATTCGCTCGTCCGTGCGCCAGCGCAACGAAGGGTGCACCTTTGCCGGGCTGGGTTTCGACGGCACGGACGCCGTCACGTTCAAAGCGGATTCGATCATGGAAAACGATCAAGCAAGTCCCGTGCCAGACAAAGCGCTTTTCAAACGCGGCGGGACTGCTAGACTGGCCGGAGAAAAGGACCGACGATGAGCGCCCAGACGAACGGACATATTTTTTCCCTGATCGCCGATCCGTGTCTGCGGGATCTGGTGACGGAGGGCATCGCGGGATATTTGGTCGCGCCGATCGTCTCCTGTACCTTAACCGCGGAGGTCCTGGAAAACGTCCATGAACGCCACGAGCATCTGGACGGCCAGGCCGTCATCGTCGCCGATCAAAACCTCTTGCCGCTTCTGGACGCCCTGACGGCCGAGGCGCTTTTAACCCCTGTCATGGCCGTCGGTGAGGGTGCCGCGGACCCGGGCGCGCAGGCCCGCCTGTCCCGCGCCGATTTGTTTCCGACGCCTTTCCGGATGGGCCGCTTTCTGGACCGGCTGGCCCGGAATTTACGCAAGGAAACCGCCGTCACGGACCGGCCGGTTTTCATGGGGCCTTATACGCTCTATCCGCTGGAAAGCGGAATCGTGCGGGAGGAAGACGGCACCCGCATCGCCCTGACCGAAAAAGAGCGGGATATCCTGTTGAAACTCCACCAGCAAAAGGGACGGCCGGTCTCCCGCGACGAATTGCTGGACGATGTGTGGGGCTATGTTCCGGATTTGGAGACCCACACGCTGGAGACCCATATTTACCGCCTGCGTCAGAAGCTGGAGCCCGACCCGGCCGGCCCGGTTTTCCTTATCACGGACGAAGACGGCAACGGCTATAGATTGGAGATATAAATACCATGCCCGTTCTGATCCTTTTCGTTTTTCTGCTTTTCTCCGCCGGATGTACGGCCGTGGATCCGGAGACCGCGCCGCTGGTTTTGAAACCGGCCGATTTTCGGAGCCTGCCGGGCTGGACGGAGGACGACCACGCCCAGGCGCTGGCAGCTTTCGAGCGGTCCTGCGCACGCATCATGAAACGCGATCCGGCGGGGGCCTTCGGGCCGGACGGGATCGGGGGAGCCTACGGCCCGTGGCAGGATATCTGCCGGGCGATACCGGCCGTTAACCCGGATCAGGCCCGAACGTTTTTCGAAACCCATTTCCGTCCCTGGCGCGCGACCATGGCCGGCAAGCGGGACGAGGGGCTGTTTACCGGCTATTACGAACCGACCTTGAACGGCGCGACCACGCGCCATGGCCCCTATCAGACCCCGCTCTACGCCCGGCCGGACGATCTGGTGATGGTTGATCTCGGCCTGTTCCGGGATTCGCTCAAGGGCCAGCGCATCGCCGGACGCGTGGAGGGGGCTCATTTGAAGCCTTATGAGGACCGCGCCGCGATCGCCGCCGGAAACTGGCCCAACGGAGACAAAGTGCTGGCCTGGGTGGACGATCCGGTCGGTGCGTTCTTCCTGCATGTCCAGGGCTCCGGCCGGATTAATCTGGCGGACGGTCGGGTGATGCGCGTGGGGTATGACGGCCAGAACGGCCATCCTTACTTCGCCATCGGACGCGAGCTGATCGCCCGCGGGGATATCCCGAAGGAGGAAGTATCGCTTCAGACCATCCGGGCGTGGCTGGCGGCGCATCCGGAACAAGCCCAGGATTTGATGAATTTGAACCCCTCCTACGTCTTTTTCCGGGAACTGACCGGCGCCGGACCGCTGGGCGGGGAGGGGGTCGCCTTGACCCCCGAGCGGTCTTTGGCGATCGATCGCGGCAAGATCCCCTATGGCGTACCGGTCTGGCTCGATCTGGAACCGCCGGTGGCAAAAGAACCCCCCGTCCAAAGCCTGATGATCGCGCAGGACACCGGCGGCGCGATTCGCGGCGCGGTACGGGGGGATGTTTTCTGGGGCGCCGGGCCACGGGCCGAATATCTGGCCGGCTATATGAAAGCGCCCGGCAAGATGTGGCTTTTATTGCCCAAGAACGAGACGCCCGGAACAGGGTTCTGAACATCCCGTTCTTTGGTTATTTGTTTCTTTACCATCCCGTTGTATCATGGCCCCGGGAGATTACGAGGAAAGGGCACGTCATGGCCGAATCAGCCGAAGAAGACATCCAGTTTTTCGCCAAGCGGGAGAAAATCTATCCCCGGTCGGTCAAAGGAAAATACCGGACCATTAAATGGACGGTCCTGACCGTGTGTCTCGCGATCTATTATCTGGCTCCCTTCCTTCGCTGGGACCGCGGGGAAAACGCGCCCGGTCAGGCGATACTGATCGACTTGCCCCATCGGCGCGCCTATTTCTTCTTCATCGAAATCTGGCCGCAGGA
>JAGRJZ010000243.1 GCA_020442505.1 Alphaproteobacteria bacterium
AGTTCAGGACCAGCAAATCGTCGTCCCGGCCGAAACGCCGGACGAGAGAAGATAGTTTGGACCACAAATCCGTATCCGCCTTCCCGTCGATATAGACAAAACCGGATCCCCAGGTCAGGGCGTTCGTCACCATCGATGTCAAGCCGACCGTTTTCCCGGAGCCGGTCGTTCCCAGATACAGGATATGCGTCCGGGTGTCGGTATTGGTAAACCAGACTTCCTCGTCCGTATTTTTCGCATTGCCGATATAGAGAATCCCTTCGCCCTTGCCGCTGCGGCCGGGGCCTTCGTTGTTTTTATCCTTCCATTTGGCTCCGGACGGCATTTTAAAGATCAGAGATCGATCGCGGGTCGCCAGAAACCAGAAGTACAACAGATAAAAAACCAAGATAAAATCCGCATAGAGCTTTGGGCTTTCGAACAAGTAGAGAGCCCCGACACCGAACAGACAAAAGACCAGCGCGTTGTTTGGTTTTTGGAACCAGTCGAGAACCCGCACGGACCAGGGCCGAATATCCCGGAGGATATCGGTATGCTTTTTCTCATATTTTCTCTGGTCGAGGGCCATGCGTTTTTATCTTTTACCTTAGCGATTTTGTAAGAAACTGTCGGCGGTAACCGGAACCCCGGCCTCTCCGGTCGAGTTTGAGACGAGGGCCTGCCCGTCGGGGGAAAGCGGCGGCTGTGGCGTCAGCGCTGTTAACAACGCCACCAACCCGATCAGTAACAAAAAAGCGATGATGGCCGGCCCCCATTTCCCGGAACGGAACGATCCTCCCCGGTGCGCCCGAGAATCGCTTCCCGCGACGCTGGAAGGCGCTTGCTCCAATGCCCCGCTGACGCTCATCAAGGCGCGGACAGCACGACTACGAACCGCGAACGGTGCGATCACAACCGGCGCGCCGGAGCCGCTTTTTCGGACGAGAGCAAAAACGCCGCCGTCTTGCTCGGCGATCTCGAACACCGAGTCCTTTGCCTTCTCCAACTCGATCCGGCAAACCAGCGGCGAAACGGCGTCCGGCAAGGACAAAACCAACACCCCGTCCACGACCTTTCCCCGGGTCCGGTTTGTTCCGAGTAGCCTGCCTAAAAATGAACACATCGTTTTTTATCCTTGTTGCGTTGCTTATTGTGTGGGCGGAGTCTATTTTCCGGCCGCCTTCTTAATACCGCGTTTTTTAGATCCGCTATAGTCAAGCTGCGGGATCGGGCGGGCCCGGTCGGAGCTCATGTAATCCGTTATGCTTGTCACGGCATCGTCGACTTTGGGTTTGGGAATCGGCCGCATGGTGCGCTTTTCAAGCTTGTAGTGGGACATGGCCCCCAGCGCCTCCATGTGAAAGGCCTGGCGGCCCAGATTGTTCAGCGGATACCACAGCAACCGATCATGACCGCGTAGCCAGACAAACTGGGCCGGCGCCATAACGCCGCCTTCTTCGCGCGCCGTGTTCAGGGCGCGCAGCAGGGCCGTAGTCTGAAAGGCATGCTCGTTGCATTTGGAAAGCGTCTTCCCGGCAAGATCCTTGTTCCGGAGGATAGCCCGGGCGTCCCTGAGCAAGGTCTTGTCCTTTTCGAGTTGCAGACCCTTGTCATGGCTCCAACACAGGGCGATCCGCCCCATCATATCGTCGGATTCCCTCCGTTTGCGAGAGGTACGCAGACAGCACGCCGCCAAAAAAATCTGTTTATACGGCGCGAGCTTGACAGGTCCCTTCCACCGGGGTCCAAGTTGGCGCGCGAAGGCGATATAGGCCGCACGCCGGTCAATCTTCCCATCGGGGACGGGAATCTGATTATAAGCCAGCCATTCTTCGGGACCAAGAGCCTCCGAAAAAGACGGGAGGGTCGCCGGCACCGGGGATCCCGGGGGGCGATGCGGCATGGTTCCCGGATTAAAGCGCACGAAGGGCGTGATAACGGGAAAGGTTTGTGCCTGCGCGGCGATCAGATCATCTAACCCCATTTTCCGGCGATATTGCGTGCCAGGGCCGGAGCGATAGGCCCATATGCCGATCAGTCCGATGATAACCATCGCCGGCCACTGCAAGGGATGCATTGCCAAAAGGGAAATGGCGTTCATAATCTCTGTATTCAGATTTTCCTTCGGGATCTCCGGGATCATTTTGACCCCTTCCTCGTAACTGACCCGAAACCCGTTGGTTTCTACGGTATAATCTCCCGGCAAAATGAAGGAAAGGAGCCATATTTCGCTCCAGCGGAAAAAACGAAAGGCGCTTTTAATCGCATCGCCGTACAAATTCCACATGATGAGAAAGACGCCGAACAAAACGGCGCCGATAATCCCCATTCCAAGGGCCCTATCGTGTGATGTCTTACCCTCTTCCGCCATACGCACCCCTTAAAGCCTATAGTTTATCAGAAAAAAACAACCGGTGCCAATAATGATAATCCATAAACAAGCAACGGGCCCGCGCCGGATAAAAAACCGGTCGGACCCGTCTCATATCTTAATTTATACCGAAACCGTCGATAGACGGACGTTACAGCGCCCCGACTTTTTTTAGCTCGGCCTCCAGCTTTTCGCGTGTCGTTGGCTTGGTCATAAAAGAATTCGCTCCGGCCGAGAGTGCCTCTTGGGCTTTGTCCATACCCTCTACCCCGGAAATAACGATGACCGGAACGGTTCCACCATGAGAGGATCCCCGTATCTGTTTTAACAAATCAAGACCGTTTTCCTTTTTAAGGTGCCAATCCAGCAAGATCAGATTAACACCTCCGCCCCCGAGAGCCGCCATGCAGCTCTGAGAGTCATGCGCCTCGACCACGTCATACCCCATATCTTCCAGAAACATCTGGTTCGTATAACGACTGACCTCGACATCATCGACAACAAGACATTTTTTCACAGCAACTACTCCTTGGTTTTATACATTGAACCGTCATACCACAAAAACAATAGCGGATTGTTCCTTTCCAGAGTCTTAACGTCATCCGGCCTTGATGTTGGAAAGGAATGTTTCCAATTCGCCGCGCAGAACTTCGTTTTTCCCGGCGAGCGTAGCGGCGGCCTTATTGACCGTTGTCGCCATTTCCTCTGTATTGCTGGATGTTTCCGATACCTCTGCCGCTACTTCCGAGACTTGTTTTGCGCTGCTGGCAGCGCTTTGGGTGCTTTGTACGATTTCATTCATCGCGGCGGTTTGTTCCTCCATCGCGGCAGAAATAGAGGTCGAAATCTC
>JAGRJZ010000244.1 GCA_020442505.1 Alphaproteobacteria bacterium
GGCATCATACCCAGAATGGTTTTCTCTTTGTTATAAATCCCCGCGATATTATCGACGGAGCCGTTCGGGTTGGCTTCTTGCGTCACAACGCCGCGCGCGTCGCAATAGCGAAACGCCACGCGATCCTCGCTTTCAAGCGTCTGCAAAATCTCGTCATTGGCGAAATAGTTGCCCTCGCCATGCGCGATCGGGACGGTCATCACGCCGCCTTCGGTCAAATTTCCGGTGAAATCGCTCCCGGTCGTCTCGCACCGCAAATGAACCTGCTTACAGATAAACTTCAGCGAATTGTTCCGCAGCAACGCCCCGGGCAAGAGCCGCGTTTCGACCAGCATCTGGAACCCGTTGCACACACCGAAGATACGAGTCCCCTGCTCCGCCTTACGGATTACTTCTTTCATGATCGGTGAATGCGCGGCCATCGCGCCGCAGCGCAGATAATCCCCGTACGAAAACCCACCGGGCAGAATAATCAAATCCGGATTGCCGATATCGGTCTCCTTGTGCCATACCATTTGCGGGGCCCGGCCTGTGACTCGCTGGACCGCCATGGCCATATCCTTTTCCCGGTTCGTGCCGGGAAAGACGATGATGGAGGTCTTCATTCCCCAGTCTCCGCCATGATTTGTTCCCGTGCCTTTTCATGGAACTTTTGCAGCTCCGTATCCACCACGCGATCGGAGATTTCGACGTTCTTGGCCTGCATATCGAACAAAACCTTGCGTTTGATGTCGTCGAATCCGGGCTCGTCCAGATTGGCCGCGACGACTTCCTTCGCATAGACCTGAGCTTCCGTTTCCGCCAGCCCCATCTTGCCCGCAGCCCACAGACCAAGCAACTTGGCGGTGCGCGCTTCGATCTTGAAGGCAAGCTCTCCGTCATGCGCGAATTTCTTTTCAAACGCGTCCTTCCGATCGTCAAAATTGGCCATGTTTCCTCCCGTCCTTGATGGCAAGTTTTGTAAAAACGACAGACAAGCATTTCTATCATTTGAAATTCATGAAATCCATTGTTATATGAAACCCTGTCATCAAAAAATATAAGGACCCGGCGATGAGCAAACGCAGACAACTTTACGACGGCAAGGCAAAAACCATTTTCGAAGGGCCGGAGCCGGGGACCGTCATCCAGTACTTCAAAGACGACACCTCCGCCTTTGACGGCGTCAAGAAAGCCGTCATTTCGGGCAAGGGTGTCCTGAACAACCGGATATCTGCCCACATCATGACAAAGCTGGAGGGGATCGGGATCCCCACGCATTTCATCCGTTCCCTGAACATGCGCGAGCAACTCGTCCGACAGCTTGAAATCATCCCGGTCGAGCTCGTCATGCGGAACATCGCCGCCGGCTCTCTGTGTAAACGCTATGGAATTCCGGAGGGAACCGTCTTGCAACAACCGCTGGTCGAGTTTTTCTACAAAAGCGACGAATTGCACGATCCGCTCGTCAGCGAGCAGCACATCATGAATTTCGGCTGGGCCTGGCCGGACGAGCTGGAGGAAATGGTTCACATGGCCTGGCGCGTGAACGATTACCTGAACGGTCTGTTCGCCGGAATGGGTCTGAAACTGGTGGATTTCAAGCTGGAATTCGGGCGGCTGTGGGGGGAGAACGGGGAGCTTTATATCCTGTTGGCCGACGAGATATCCCCGGATTCGTGCCGCCTGTGGGATGCCGCGACGGGCGAGAAGCTGGATAAGGACCGCTTCCGCTACGATCTGGGCGATCTGACCGAGGGCTATCAGAAAATCGCCCGAAAACTCGGGCTGATCCCGGAAGGCGGTCTGGTCAAGGACGGAACCTTCGACGAAGAACTGGCGGAATCCCTGGGCGATATCGAAAACGAACTGGCCCGCAAAAGCCACTGGAAGGGCTTGAAAGTCGTTTCAAAGAAACCAAGAAAGGTATAACGTTTCATGAAAGCAACCGTTCACATCATGTTGAAAAAGGGCGTTTTGGACCCGCAAGGAAAAGCCATCGGGCACGCGCTGGAAAATCTGGGCTTCGAGGACGTCGGCGATGTCCGGCAGGGAAAAGTCATTGAGATCGAAGTCGGCGCTTCCACAACCAAAGCGCAAATCGAGGATATGTGCGACAAGTTGCTGGCCAATCCGGTGATCGAGGATTACCGGGTCACGCTGGAAGAAATCGCCTAAATTTTACATAAATTTTAATCAAATAATTGAAATTGCTTACTTCCTATTAAGGCCTCCTCCGGTAGAATGGTACAAATGTCGTTTTAACCGGGGCGGAAGCACGTCTTTCGCCTGACTTTGGGGACGGGGAGACAGGAAATGGCCAGCAATTTGGGAACACTGGAACAGAACATGCCGGTCGGCGCAATTGCCGAGGCAACAGGCGCGGTCACGATTATTCGGGCCGACGGCACGAGCGAAGCCGCGACAATCGGCACCCCGGTCTATCTGGGCGACGTGGTCGAGACCGCCGGCGACGGCGCGGCGAACATCGTCTTTACCGACGATTCCAGCATGGCGATTTCCCAAAACGCACATATGAGCATCGACCATTACGACTTCGCCGCCGCCAGCGAAAGCGGCGTGACGGATCTGTCGGTAGATCAGGGCATTTTCGTGTTTACCAGCGGCCTGATCGGCCGGGACGACCCGGACAATGTGACGATCGACACGCCGGTCGGCTCGATCGGGATACGCGGCACGACCATCGCCGGCCAGATCAACCCCGAAGGCGAAAGCAAAATCACCGTGACCGAAGGCGCGATCGTGGTCCGCAACGCTACGGGCGAGGTGACCCTGACCAACCAGTTCGAAACCGTCCGCCTGTCAAGCTTTAACAACGGGATCGAACATCTGGGGGTCCTTGATTCGCAGACGATCGGGAACGATTACAACGTCTTACGGACCGTCGCGCCGCAATTCTTTACGAATGTCGACGGACTGGGCGATGGCGGCGGCACGGTCGAGAATACAAACGGGCCGAGCCCCGGAACGGCGCCCACAGACAGCGGCCCCGGAGATACCGGGCCGACCGAATCGACACAACCCCAGGCCGAAGCGACGGACTCCGGCACACAGGAAGGAGTACCCGTTGGCGAACCGGCCGGAGAGGACATCCTTCTACAAGACGATCTCGTCCAGGAAGATGGCGGAGAGCTTACTTTCGGGGAGGACGTCATCCTCAAGGACACGAATATTCTTGCGGAGCCGCTCCTTAAGGAAACAGGGGGCCTACGACCGATCCACGATCCATCGCTGCAAACGGATCCGACCTTGCCGCCGTCTCTCACGGACCCGACGATTTTGCAAGCGGCCACGAGCGCCACGCAAAGCCCCCCCCCGTTTGCCCTGAACGTGACGGCGGTCGGGAATTGGCATATCGCCGATACGACCGTTCCCTTCGGTCCCGGCGGAACGTTGGAAGTCGCGCGAATCAGCGTGCCGACCGGTTACAATCTGAACACGATCCTACACAACGTCACGTTTGACGCCGGAAACGGCCTGACCGGTATTTCGGAGAGCGACGCTTTCCACTTCGTCATTGATACGGCGAACCCTACCGCCGGAAGTCTCTTTCTGACACCGGAAGCGTTGAATTTGCTGAACAACGCCACGGACACGATCAACTTCACGATCCACGCCGCACCGTCCGCAGGCGCGCCGGTGCTCAGCTATAGCGTCCCCATCACGGTCGGGGATCTCGATCAATCCCTGAACGCGGGGGCGGACGGCCAGACGATTGAGGGGTTTCTAGGAAACGACACCCTTGATGACGCGGCTTTCAACGACGTTACCCTCAACGGCGGAAACGGGACCGATTATCTTAACGTTACAGGCACAGGAGCGACCGCCGACGGGGGCGCGGGAGACGACGATATCGTCGTGGCGGTTTCCGCCACGACGGGGTCCCCCACCCTGCTCCGCGGCGGTGAGGGCGACGACACGATCGATGTTTTCTCTTTCAACCCCCTCACCGGTTTGGGTATCGACGGGGGCGCGGGAGAGGACTCGCTTTTTGTCAGAGACACGCTCGATTTTTCCGGCGCCAGCGGCAACGTTCTGTCCGGCGTCGAAACGATAAGCGTCCTTTCCGGCAACACGCTGACCCTAGACCTGTCGGACGTTCTGGACCTTCTGAGCCAAAGCGACCTGGAAATAAACGGAAAACAGGTCCTGAAGATCGGGGGAAATGGGAGTTTGAATATAGACGACCCCTCTGTGTCGGGCTTTATTGCAATCGATAGTGGATCATCGGTCTTTGGAGCACCAACACCTTCTGGAACAGATAACATATACCAGTACACGGATGCTGGAGGCACTGAGTATCAACTGATAGTCAGCTCGGATGTGAGTACATTTGTCATATAAATACTAATACCCCTCAATTGTAAAGTTTTTCCAATTCGTCATCCCAGTGAAAACCCGGATGATGTCCCTGAGAAATTTTGACGGCCGCTGAGTTGCATAATTCAAAAAAACGTGATAACGCTTTTTCATCTCACACTAATGAAGGGAACATGTGAAATGAAAAAACTTTTGCCGAAGGTCTTCTCTGCTGTAGCCGGCGCCTTTCTTTTTACTTCTCAAGCTGCTATTAATACCGCTGATGCTGCTGTTGTTGAAGCCAATTTTTCGGAGCTGGTTCTCCCAGTTGGGGTTGCATATCATGGCAATTCTGTTTCTGATGACGTGACCAATCTACTTGTGGAAGGGGGTCCCCCAGGCCAGCTTTTCTCTTATGGAATGACCTCATCGGGAGGTTATCCAAGCAATCTTTTTCTTGACCAGCTTCATGGTGATATGACTCTCTCTTGGGGAGGATATCCTGTAAAAGATCTTTCGATTACTTTCCTGAAGCAAGTCCCTGGCTCTTTCGACGCACCTATTTTCTGGACAGATGTGGATGGAATGGTTTCGTTTGACACGCTTCACTTTGACGGTCCCGGCGGCCCTTCCGAGGTCTTCGTTGATTTTGGTTTTATAGGAACGATCGTCGATTTTGGTTTCGATGTAGCAGGGAATGGAATTGAAATAGTGTCTTGGGATGACGATCCGAGAACACCCTCCTCCGGCATTCCCACACCGGGGTCCCTCGCGTTGCTTGGGATCGGAGTAGCCGGACTTGCAGCCTCTTCCCGTAGAAGAAAACAAAACACGCCGCAACCGAAATAGTCAAAAACCGGATACCAGGCCGAGGCAAGGCTCTGCCTCCCCGCAGTGCCTAGCGCGCGGGGGTCTCGTCACCGCTTTGCAAAGACGACACGGGCGGCGCATCCTCGTGCCCGAGCCATTTGTTTGTCCGCAAGTATTCGGCCAACATCGTACTAACCTTGCCAATATCGTCTTTCAAAAGATAACCGGCGACCTTCAGGCCATAAGCCCGCTCCATGTCCGATTCGCGGCGAGACGTCGTCAGCATAAAGGGCACGTTCTTTTTCAGACGCTCGTCGCTATGAACGGCCTCCAGAAAAGAAAATCCATCCATCCGGGGCATATTGATGTCCACCAGAATCAAACAAGGCTGGGAAATTCTGTCCTCCTTCTCCCCGTTCAGAATATCCAACGCCACCGCCCCGTCCTCCGCGACATAGAGAGGGTTTTGGATATCGTCTTTTCTAAAAGCACGCCGGACGATCTCGACGTCGACGTCGTTATCCTCCAAAATCAGAATCGGTACCAGGTTTTTATCTGACATGTGGTTTCGTCTCCCTTCCGAAAAAAATATGCGGACAACGCCCTAACATACGATACAATACACAGTTGTATTAAACTGACACGATCGTATATCAAAGGAAAGGATAAACTGGCTTGAAAAACAACACAAAAAAGACAGTCCTGAACAGTATTTCCTTTCTGTCGGCCCTTCTGGTCGCGACGATCGCCGTTTCCGTCATGATCGTCTGGCAACTCAAGAACCCGGACCTGGTCGCGCGATATGACTGGATCTTCTACATGCAGTATACGACGGCGATGCTTTTTCTGGCCAGCAGTGCCGGTCTATGTCTTTCCCTTTTACAGTACAGGAAAACAGCCGCCGCTCTGGGGGTGCTCGTCGCCGGTTTTGCCGCGCTCATCCTGTTCGAATACGTTGCTGGGATCTCCCTCGGGATTGACCAGATCTTTCTGAAAGATTACGTCCACGAAAACATCGCCTATCCCGGGCGTCCGGCGCCGAACACCGCCACCGCTTTCCTGTTTTTTGGCGCAGCGCTCGTTTTCACGGTCAATCACACACGTCCGGCTTTTCGCAATGCCTTTATCGACTTTACGGGCT
>JAGRJZ010000245.1 GCA_020442505.1 Alphaproteobacteria bacterium
ATGTCTTGGACAATCGCCACGCGCAGCCTTTCGTCCGGAACGCCCAGCGCACGGAGCGAGACGTATTTGGCGATCGCGAAATCCTCGCAGTCTCCGCCCCGGGTGAAAAACTCGATCGGCGTCGCCCAGTAGTCGGTCTGCCCCCAGTTGCGGTTGTCGGTGATGTAGCGTTCCGCATTCACCAGATCGTTGACCCCGGCCGCCATCTCGGTCAGCGGCAAGCCGCGCAGAGAGTCCAGGCTATGTTGCCAGTCGCGCATAATTTGCTGACCGGCGGCCTGTTGCATGGAGCGCTCGAACCTGTTGAACATGCCGGTCCATTTCGTGAAGGGCTCCAGATTATAAGACGCGCGCTCCTCGGACCCGAACAGGGCCGGATAGTGGTCCATCGGGGCGTAGACGATTTTCCGGGGCTGGGGCTGGATGGTTTGTTCGGCCCGGATCGGACTGTTGGGGATGGTTTCCCCCGCGCGGGCCGGCTTCATGCCAAAGGCCGACAGGCCAATAAAAACCGTTACCGCGGCGGCTAGACACCGCACGGAGGCCTGTTGCAAAAGCGTCCGGTACAGGGCCCGGCGGGACAGCATTCGTTCCTGTACCAAAATCCGGCCAAGCTGGCCCCGTTCGGCCGTCTGGCGGACAAGCGCCAGCTGGAGCTGCGCCTGGGTTAGTTCTCCGTTGATGACCAGCAGGTCCCCGAGGCGATTCCGAGTCATCATGGCCTTGAGCCGGGCCAGAACCCCTCTGTGGCGGTTTTTATGATGTCTTGTTTGGTCGCCTTTTTTCTTTTTCATGGGGGCCTCGGATGTTTTTCCTCACACAAGCCGCGCGTTTGTCCGCTTTATAGCCATCATTAGACCAGACAATGATTGACGAAATCTAAACGAACGGGCAAAAAAGAGAAAAATCTTCGTCCAGGCGCACATATGGAACAATATCTCGATAAAATGTCCGGCAAGACGGTTTTGGTCATGGGCGATTTGATGCTCGATCGATTCGTCTATGGCGATGTGGACCGTATTTCCCCCGAAAGCCCGGTGCCGGTGCTGTCGGTCCGGCGCGAGGAAAACATGCTCGGCGGGGCCGGGAACGTGCTCTCGAACCTTGCCGCTCTGGGCGTTTCGTGTGATTTGCTGGCGGTTGTCGGCGTGGACGACGCGGCTGCAAACGTGCGGGATCTGGTCAGTGCGCGCGGCGCCGATCCGGAAGGGTTGATCGCCGATCCCGATCGTCCGACGACGATCAAGACCCGGTTTCTCGCCGCTCATCAACAGCTTTTGCGCAGCGATTTCGAGCAGGCGGGACCGGTCACCGCCGCGGTGGCGGACAGGCTCCTCACGGCCTTTGCGGAACGCCTGCCGGGAGCTCAGGCCGTCATTTTATCGGATTACGGGAAGGGAGTTTTGACCCCGTCTTTGCTTTCCGCCATCATTGCGCAGGCCCGGACGCGCGGCGTGCCTGTTCTTGTCGATCCAAAGGGGACTGATTACAGCCGCTACCGGGGTGTGCAGCTCGTCACTCCCAACCGGAAAGAACTGGCGCTGGCCAGCGGTGGGATGCCGCTTGAAACCGATGCGGAAATCGTCGCCGCGGCGCGTCATGTCATTGCCGGTGCCGGGGTCGAAGCGGTTTTGGTGACACGCTCCCAGGACGGGATGAGCGTCGTTCGCGGCGAT
>JAGRJZ010000246.1 GCA_020442505.1 Alphaproteobacteria bacterium
CATGTCGATAACCCGACGCGCCAAAAACGCCTGAACGGATTCGGGCAAGGAAAACCCGGTGTGTTTTTTCTTGCGGCGAATGGCTTTGGAGTACTGACCCATGGGAAGAAAACCCTATATCTGAAACAGGCGCAAACACGGCGGACGGCCGCGGAAAAGTGCCAAGGCAAAGCGGCGATTGTTCCCCGCAGTCTATCTGCTCAATGCCATAAAAACAAGGCTTTCCGTCCGGCGTTTATGCGCCAAGAAGCCGCCTGGCAAGCAGGAAAGCGCAGTCACGAATAACCGGACGACCGGTATGCGTTTCGATAAAACGGATCATCCCGACATTCAGAGTGTTCACCTCGCTCAGAACACGGCCGTCCTCGTTATCGGCAAGGGTGTCGATGCCATAGAGAAAAATGCCCATTGCCCGCAGCCAAGGGTCGAGAAGAAAAACCATGTCCTGTTCCGCAGGGGTCGGGACGGCGGATTGAACGCTGGCCCCGATGGAGATCTTCGCGCGCCAGTCACCTTCGCGCGGCATGCGGGATACGGCCCCTAAAGTCACACCGTCGCATACGACGATTCGCTTGTCGCTTTGACCGCCGGGCGGGTCGAGATAGGGAACCGCCAGAACGCCGTCGCGGGCCTTCATAAAGATTTCGGCTTCTTCAAGGGTGTAGATGTCCGTTTTATGGGGCGGCTGCCGAAACCGGACGACATCCTTGCCCCCGTAACCGCGCAATCCTTTCAGGACCATGTCCGGATGCGTATCCCGGAACAGGACGATATCGTCAGCCGTATGGCAAAGCTTCATCGGGGTCAGATAAGGCGCCATTCCCGGCAAGGCCTGGGCAATTTCGATCAAATGCGCCTTGGACGCCGTCCGAATCAGACCTTGCGGGTCATTGACAATAGGTTTTTCCGTGAAAAACGTTCTGAGAGACGATAAAAAATCGTCCGGGACCGGGTGGTCGAGACGAATCCAAACGCCATCGGCTTTTCCGAGAGGAAACGGTACAGCCTTCATCGTCGTCTGAAACCCAAAATCGAAACCGGAATCGGCTTTAACCGCCTGAAGGCCAAAATCGAGCCCCGCGCAAGCGCGAAAAAACGGTTCGTTGTCTGGATGCGCCCTATCCGCTACCCAAAGGGTCATATCGTCTCTGCTGACCAATTCGCGGACCAAGGGAAACAGAGACTCCGTCCCGGTATGGGTACGGCTATCGGTCAAGACAAGAATATTTTTCATCACTCTATATTTAAAACTACGATGCGTATCGTTTTTCAATGTGAGCAATCAAAAAAGCCGGATCAAGAGGTTTCCCGGTTGCTTCCCGGAGCATATCGCCCCATGACAGCAAAGAGCCCTTGGAATGAACGTTGTTCCCCAGCCATCCGATGACGCCGCTGAAATCCCCGGCGCGCAAACGGGCCGGAACGTCCGGCACGGCTTTTTCCAGCCGGGCGTAAAGCTGCGCGGCGATCATGTGCCCGATCGTATAGGAAGGGAAATAGCCAAATTTTCCGACGAACCAGTGCACGTCCTGTAAACAGCCCTGCTTGTCGCTGGCCGGGTGGATGCCGAGCAACTCCTCCATGCCGGCGTTCCATGCCTCCGGCAAATCGCCGAGCTTCAGCGTGTTCTCGATGAGCTGCTTTTCCAATCGAAAGCGTAGCAACACGTGGAAGAAATAGGTCATCTCGTCCGCGTTTCGGCGGTTAAAAGACGGTTTCACCCGCGTGCGAAAACGGTAGAGATTTTCGGCGCTAAGGGCCGGATTCTTCATCCCGTGGAACAACCCCTCCAACCGCGGAGAAAGGAATTCGTAAAACTCCGGCATGCGGCCGATAATCATCTCCATCAGCAAAGCCTGGGATTCGTGAACGGCCGTGCCCAGATCCTGCGCGACCGGCTGATAACGCCAGGTCTTTCGGGGCAGACCCTGCGTGTAGATCCCGTGTCCGCCTTCGTGCAGCGTGCTGCGCAGGGACAGAGTGAAATTTGTCGTATCCACGTTTTTGATGACCAGCCGTGTGTCGTCGGGCGTCCCTCCCTCGACCGGGTTGTGGCCCGTCTCGTAAAGCCCGCCCCGATGAAAATCGAAACCGACCGTTTCTAAAAGCGCGTGGTTCAGCCACATTTGCGCTTTGGCGGGATAGAAATCCTTAATCGGCAACGGCTCCGGCTCTTTCGCCTGTTTTTCGAGGACAACCGGCAAAAGCCCCTTAAGTTTCGTCTCCAACGCGGAAAACCAGTCCTCGATATCCGAAAGGGGCGTGTCGGGTGCGTATTGCGCGGTCAGAGCCTCGTAATAGGCGTTTTTCCCGCTTGCTCGGCATTTTGCCTCGGCGATCTGCCGGTTCAGGTCAATGGTTTTCGCCAGAAACTCGCGTGCGCCGGGCCAGTCGCCCTCTTGCAGCACGTCGCGATGAATTTTCCGCCCCTCATAA
>JAGRJZ010000001.1 GCA_020442505.1 Alphaproteobacteria bacterium
TCGCAGGTGACGGCCTGCCCGTCATGGCGGGCGAAATAAAGATCGGTCGCCTTGCGATAGGTCTCCGGGCCGAGGAGGGTATGTTGCATCCGGATGACTTCCGCGCCTTTTTCATAGACGGTCATGGTGTAGAAATTGTTGATCTCGATATAGTTGTCCGGGCGCACCGGGTGGGCGAGGGGGCCTGAATCCTCTGGAAACTGCATCCGGCGCAGATGCGCGACATCGTCGATCCGCTGCACCCCGCGAGAGTTCATATCGCTGGAAAATTCCTGGTCCCGGAAGACGGTCAAGCCTTCCTTCAGCGAAAGTTGGAACCAGTCGCGACAGGTCACGCGGTTCCCGGTCCAGTTGTGGAAATATTCGTGTCCGATCACGCCCTCCACACGGAGGAAATCCTGATCCGTCGCGGTTTCCGGGTGGGCCAGGACAAGGGCGGTATTGAAGATGTTCAGGGAGGTGTTTTCCATTGCGCCCATGTTAAAGTCGCTGACGGCGACAATATTAAACCGATCGTATTCGTATATCCGGCCATAGGTGTCTTCGTCCCATTTCATCGCCTTTTTCAGAGATTGCATGGCGTGGTCGCACTGATTCTGGTCTCCCTCGCGCACGTAAATGCGAAGGGCTACGTCGCGACCTTTCGCGGTTTTAAACCGGTCCTCGATATGCACCAGATCCCCCGCGACCAGCGCGAACAGGTAGCATGGTTTTGGAAACGGATCGTGCCAGACGGCGAAGTGACGATCGTTTTCCGGCGAATTTCCTTCCTCTACCAGGTTCCCGTTCGACAGCAAAACCGGAAAGGCCTTTTTTTCTGCCTCGATCCGGACCGTATAGGTCGAGAGCACGTCCGGGCGGTCGAGCGCGTAGGTAATGCGGCGAAAGCCCTCGGCCTCGCATTGGGTACAGTAGTTCCCGCCGGACATGTACAGCCCCTCCAGCGCGGTATTGTTCGCGGGGTCTATCTCAACGATCGTCTCCAGCGTAAAGCTGTCCGTGTCCGGCGCGGGGAGGGTCAGGTGCGTTTTATCAAGCGTGTAATCCTGTCCCTTTTCGAGCGTCCGGCCGTCCAGCGCGACGGATTTCAGGGTCAGATGCTCTCCGTTCAGAACGAGCGGCTCGTTCCCGTCATGGATTTTGAGGAACGTTGTTTCCGTCCGGACGAGCGTTTTTCCATCGAAAAGCTGAAAAATCAAAGCGATATGGTCGGCTTTGTAGCGCGGGGGCCGATAGTCCTTCAGGTAAACCGTCCGGGGCGCGTCTGTTTTCATGGTTGTTCTTTCACTTTTACGGATTTACTGAGCCAAGGGCCCTATTCTTTTTGATTCCCGAAAGGAAAGCAAACGGAAACAAAACCGCTTGCCCTTGGCGGCGATCCCGTATTTGATGGCGAACATGATGGAATTTGACGTTCACACCTATGCTTCTCTCTCATCGACGCAGGATTACGTGCGGGAACTGGCCGAGGAGGGACTGCCAGAGGGGACGGTGATCCAGGCCCTCAGCCAGACAAAGGGGCGGGGGCGGCACGGGAACGCATGGACCTCGCCGCTGGGGAATTTATACCTGTCGGTTCTGTTGCGTCCGAATTGTTCGGCGGACCGGGCCGGCCAGCTTGCCTTCGTCGTGGCGCTGGCCTTATCCGCCGCGATCGAGGAGTTTATCGCCTCCGGGTATCGCAAGACTCTAAAATGGCCGAATGATCTTTTGATTGATAATCAAAAAATTGCAGGCATTCTTTTAGAAACTGAATTAAAAAAAGAAAGTCTCGCCTGGCTGGTCGCCGGGATCGGCGTGAACGTCATGAGCGCGCCCAACGGGGCCGTGGCGCTGAAGGATCTTTCCGAAAGGCCTGTGCCAGTGCACCCGTTCCGGGATCGGGTTTTGGATCATCTTGGTCGCTATTACGCGCGCTGGCAGGTGGAAGGCTTTGCGCCGATCAGGGAAGAATGGCTGGCCCAGGCCCACGGTCTGGGAGACACGGTGCGGGTACGTTTGCCCTCCGAGACGTTTTCCGGTATCTTCGCCGATCTGGACGAGGCGGGGGCTTTGCTGGTGTCTTTGCCGGAAGGCGGGCAGCGCAAAATCACCGCCGGAGATGTTTATTTTTGAGCGCGCCCATGACCGAAACGCCCGAAGATCCTGCCGCGAAGACCCCGTTATTCGATCATCTGGTCGAGCTGCGGCGGCGGTTGTTATGGGTGCTGGCGACGTTGGCGGGCGGGACGGCTTTGTGCTTCCTGTTCGTCGAGCCGATTTACGGCTTTCTGGTTCGGCCGCTGGCCGCCGCGATGGGGACGGAAAGCACCCGGCGTCTGATCTATACCGGTTTGACCGAGGCGTTTTTTACCTATGTGAAGGTCGCGTTTTTCGCCGGCGCGTTTTTGACCTTTCCCGTTCTGGCCATGCACGTCTGGAAGTTTATCGCGCCGGGCCTGTATAAGCAAGAGCGCCGGGCGTTCTTGCCCTTTCTGGCGGCGACGCCGGTTCTGTTTTTTCTGGGCGGGGCGATGGTCTATTATGTCGTGATGCCGCTGGCCTGGCGGTTTTTTCTCGGCTTTCAAAGCGAAGCGGCGGAGACCGTTCTCCCGATCCAGCTGGAGGCGCGGGTGGGCGAGTATCTGGATCTGGTGATGGTGCTGATCTTCGCCTTCGGGCTGTGTTTTCAGCTGCCGGTCCTGCTGACGCTTTTGGGCCGCGCGGAGCTTGTGAGCGCCGCGGGACTGGCCAAAAAACGCAAATACGCGATCGTCGGCACCTTCGTCGTCGCGGCGTTTTTGACTCCCCCGGACGTGATTTCGCAAATATTGCTTGCCGTACCGATCCTGGCTTTGTACGAACTTTCGATCTTCCTCGTCCGCAGGGCAGAGAAAAAGAACAGCTTATACCATTTAGGATTCCTTGAATGATATTCTGTGTTATACCGACCTTGGGAGGATCAGGATAACACATATATTCATCTAATGAAGGCTAAGGACCCTCTGAAAAAGCCTGACGGAGATTCCGGAAATGTTACGGATATGGGATCTGGTTCCCGAAAGGAGCCCTTCCATGTCCCAGCTTTCGTTTTTACAGA
>JAGRJZ010000247.1 GCA_020442505.1 Alphaproteobacteria bacterium
CGATGTGGATCAGCCAGAAACTGGCCTTTTTGCTGGGTGGATTGATCCTGCCGCTCCAGCTTTATCCGGAATGGCTGCAATCCATTGCCTGGCTGACGCCCTATCCGGCGATGCTGAATATTCCCGGCAAGATCGCGTTTGATCCGTCCATAACAGACATGGCCGCCGCCCTTGGCATCCAGCTCTTATGGTTGGCAATCATTATCGCGTGCGGTTTCTGGATGCAGGCGCGGGCCTATGAAACGATTTTGAAGAGAGGGCAGTGACATGTTCAAAGACATAAAAGGCATTTTGGATTATATCGTCCTCCTCGTTCCGGCGGCGTTGAGAGCCGCTACGGAAAACAGGGCCGCGTTCTGGTCGCTGAGCTTTTTCATGTTTCTCCAGAACATCATTATGTTCATGATCTGGGTGATCTATTTCGACAATTTCTCCAACCTGCGTGGCTGGGAACTGGCCGATCTAGCCACGCTTTACGGACTGGCGGCGTTCGCGTTCGGGTTGGCATTCCTGTTGTGCGGCGGGGCGCTCGATCTGGGCCGGTCTATCGTGGAAGGCGAACTGGACGTCCATCTGGGCCGCCCGCGTCATCCGCTGATTGGCCTGCTGTTCCGCGAAAGCCGCGCGGCGGGCGTGGGCGATATGATTACCGCCCCCGTCATATGGCTGTGGTTTGCCAACTATTCACCGCTGGAGCTGGGGATTTTGGTTCTTCTGGGCCTGTTTTCGGCCCTGATCATTCTGGCCACGGCACTGGTGATCAATTGTTTACCATTCTTCGCCGCGCAGGGCAGCCGTATGACGGACCAGCTTCTGGAGAGTTTTATCATTATTTCCACCTATCCGCATAACGGGTTTGGGGTCGGCGTTAAAATCCTTTTGCTGACCATCATTCCGGCCGGGTTTGTAGCGTACCTGCCCATCGAGGCGATCCGGAACTTCGACATCCCGCAAATGGCACTTTTAGGTGTTGCCGCCGTGTTCTACATGAGCATGGCCGTCATCATCTTCAACCGCGGCCTCCGGCGCTACACATCTGGGAACAAGATGTTGGAGGTAAGGCAATGAGTAAAAATAAGCTCAAAACAGATACTCATACGTCCGGTCGTTACTGATGATTTCGATACAATCCTCCCGGTTTGCAGGTCCGGAAACGAGCGGGTATGATTTCCCGCTCATATCGGAAACCAAAGGATTGAGCGGAATGCCGTAAAGATCAGGGCGGCGGTAACGGATCAGGATTTTTGTCAGGGAAGAAAGCGGCGTGGGAAATTTAAACCACGCTTTCAGGTTGTTATATCTTGTGTCACTCCAGTGGGGCGTGCTTGCACCCGGCCAGACGGAATTCCAATAAGTCACGTTACTATTGTAATCGCTGTCCGTGTTGAATTCCCCGACTGCCAGATCGTCAAACCCGGTTATGATCTGCTGGGCGGGATCTGAGGCGGTCATGGATTCCACAATATCGGTGCTGCCGCCATAAATGGCGATTTTCACGGGACCGATCCAGTTCATCGGATAATTGAAATCAAGGAGCAACCCGTCAAGCGGGAGAGCTGGCACACCACCACCGTGCCGTTTTGCATGAACCATGAGCTGGCCGGGTGAAACAAGCATGTAAACTAAGCTCCCTAGACGTAAATTATCTGATGCTGATTTTCGAGATAGTCGATAATGGCGTTCGCGCGCTCTTCTGTCATATAGCCTCCCAGCGCGGCGGCGTAACGAAAGCCCTGTCCGGCTTTGAAGCGGTTGGAACCCTGAACGCTGGTTAAGCCGAGGGTTTTTACCGGATCGCCTGTAGAGGCGTTAAACGGCGTCAGATTCTTTTCCAACATCGTGCGTGAATTGACCCATATGCGGACTCTTTCGGGATTTTCTACGCGGCTGAAAGAAAAAATCACCAGATTCCACGCATCGAGCTTGTTCAGCGGGCCGTTCATGTAGGTATTGGCCTGCGAGGCCCCGTTATATTGCCGGAAGGAATAACGGGTATTGCCGATTTCAACACGGAAATTAAAGCCGTGTTCAGAGGTCAGCGCGCTGGTTCCGAGCAGGATCATTTGGCCGTTTATCACGGCGGCAGGGTTATACCAGAGACAAACAAACGAGAATTCTTGCGTTATGTCGGTGCGATGAAGACTGTTAAAGAACGTGGGCGTGGGGCCGGAAAGCTGGATTTGCATAGCGCCCGTGGATTCAAACCATGCATTCGGACTGCCCACATCGCCGAGAAAAACAGCCCCGGCATTTGGCGCGAAGTCATAGGCCTCTTGCGCTTCCCCGTCCCACGGCTGCGGGACGAGGTTTTTGAGCAACTCGCTGACGCTGGGATCATAGGAAGCCGCCCGCGTGACATCGAGTTCGAAGATCGCCTGCGGGTCGATGTCGAGCAGGCACGGTGATTTTATGCCTCTTTTTTTTGCGCTGGCCATGATCTGGCCGGGTTGTATGAGCATCACTTTTTCTCCGTGGGTTGTTGAAGCGCGCGGCCCACAGCTTCCAGTTTTGAGCGGCAATCCTTATGCGCGTACCAAAGCCGGGCACTCCATGCCGCTACGTCTTTTTGCGTGATGTTATCGCCCGGATAAGGCGGCGCGGGTTC
Source organism: Alphaproteobacteria bacterium (assembly GCA_020442505.1). Taxonomy (GTDB): domain Bacteria; phylum Pseudomonadota; class Alphaproteobacteria; order Micavibrionales; family Micavibrionaceae; genus JACKJA01. The sequence goes on from JAGRJZ010000247.1 coordinate 2,606, forward strand.
GCAGGAACGCAAACCGGGCGGAATCTCCGGCTNNTATGACCTTAATCCGCGTCTGTGGATTTCCCGTACAGGCGGTCAATAGTGCCACACAGCACAGGAGCGCAAGGGCCGTCTTTTTCATCACTGGTTCCTTCGATGTTTCCGAGCAGGCGCTCAAGGTTTTTTGCGCGCGCGATGCTCTGGTTTTTCTCAATTTCAAGGGCTTCTATTTTGGCTTTGCTGTCGGCCTGCAAAGCGGCAAGACTTTCCTCATAAGACGCAACGCTGCTTTGTGCGGCGGCCAGTTCTTTCTTGAGTCTGCGGACTTGATCGCCTTGCCAGCTGATCCCCCCAAAGAAAACGGCCAGCGCCAGAAAACCGGCCACAGGCCGCCAGTATTTCAAGGCAAAACTCCAGATCATGGCTTTGTCCTTTTCGTTTCGGAATTGCCGTTTTTGTGGGCGGCGTAGAGGTAAGCGCCAATCGGGCCGGATGCCAAAATGCCGACATAGGTCAGTATGGCTTGCAGAAGACCAATATCGGCTCCCGCCAATATCTGATAGGCCACCAGCAGGTTCGGCAGTACCAGAAAGGCGTAGACGGATACGAAAAAAGCCAGGGCACGCCTGTCCGCGACCTGCGCTTTTATCGCGGCGATGTCCTCGCGCATCTCGCCCACCACGCGCCGCCCGGTGACATCGTTGTT
>JAGRJZ010000248.1 GCA_020442505.1 Alphaproteobacteria bacterium
CACAATGACGGGATCAATATCAAGGCCCCGCAAGGGACCCCCGTTCGGGCTGCGGAGAACGGGGTCGTCGTCTACGCAGGCAACGAGTTGAAAGGGTACGGGAATTTGATACTGGTTCGTCATGCGGATCGCTGGATGACGGCGTATGCTCATATGGATTCTTTTTTGGCCAAGCGCGGGGAGACCGTCCGGCGGGGTCAAAGCCTCGGCACGGTCGGAGCGACCGGGCATGTGGATACGCCCCAGCTTCATTTCGAGATTCGGCGTGGCACGGCGGCGCTGAACCCGAAACAATATCTGGGAGGGTAGTCTGATGACCGAGATGCTGTTCGGCGCGGTTAACGCATATAACCAGATCATGTTTTTGTTCATGGGTGCGGTCTTGCTCGGGATTGGCGGGGCGGTGATCGGCTACGATCTTTATACCCGCCGTACATGGACGAGGGTCTCGGGCAAGATCGTGGGCGCAAAGGAAGAGCCGGGAAGCGCCGGAAAAAAGGGCCCCCTTTACACGGCTGTTTTCGAATATACCGGGGCGGACGGAAAAACGCGTCAGTCTCTGGGGGCCAGCAGCAGTAGTTTTCTGGGGGATAAGATACCCGGTACACGGTTGAGGTTGCTGGTTAATCCGAAAGATCCGGAGGACACATTGCGGCCCGGGTGGTGGCTTTTGGTGTTGGGATTGATCTTTGCCGTTCCCGGTTTCTTTTTTCTGGCCCGTGCGATCATGCAGGGCGGCGCTAGCCTGCTTTATACACCGTTGGTTTTGCTGGCGGCGGCCGGATATATCGGTTTTCGTATCAAAAAAGCAATCAAGCCTCGAGATCAATGGCAGAATCATGAAGCCTTTCGCGCGCGGGTGGAGAAAAAAATCCAAACGCGGCGGGATACTCGCAAGACCGAAGGGCGCTTGCTGAGCGAGGCGGAGATCTGGGCGCGTTTGAGGAAATACGACCGAGCGGTCTTGTCGTGGTCGCCTTTGACGTTTCTGATCGCGGTCGGGCTGTTGATCGGGGCGGTTTATACGAAACGGAATACGGAGGATTTTCTTTCAGAGGCCTTGCGCACGGGTGGAACGGTCGTCCGAATCGAAAGCACATACTCTTCTTCCTCGGGCGGGAGCGGCAGCTATACATACTACCCTGTCGTCGGATTCGTGACGGAGGCGGGTGCGTCCGTGGAGGTGCGCGACCGCGTTGGCAGCAATCCGCCGTCCTTTCGCCGGGGCGACGCGGTGAGCGTCTTGTACGATCCGAACGATCCGCAAAGCGCCTG
>JAGRJZ010000249.1 GCA_020442505.1 Alphaproteobacteria bacterium
ATCAATTTCCGCACCACCTGTTTCGCGGAAAACGCGAATCCCTCGATATGGCCGACCGTGCTTTGTCCGTTGCGAAGTATGCGGTCTCCAAGGGGTTCGACCAGGCGCTACCTCCGCTGCGCCGCCGGTTTGTCTATTTGCCCTACGAACATAGCGAGCGCCTGACCGATCAGGACGAATGCGTCTCCCTTTTCGCCGCGATGAAGGACGACGATCCCCAGGGCTATGAATACGCCGTGCGTCACCGGACGGTGATCGAGCGTTACGGACGCTTTCCCGCCCGTAACCAACTTCTTGGACGCGCCGCAACCCCGGAGGAGGAAGCCTTTCTGAGTGAAAACCCAAGGGGGTTCTGAGCCCCGGCGCAAAAAGCAGAAAAAGCGGTAAAATCTGGGGACTGGCATTCCGTTTAAACGCCATGTAATCTGTCCGCAAGAAGAAAGGATCGATTCGATTAGCCCGACCATTATCCTCATCCATATCGTTGGGAGCGTGTGCCTTTTGCTGTGGGGGCTGCACGAGGTTCGCTATGGAATCAGCAGGGCTTTCGGCGCGCAGCTTCATCGTTTTATCTCCGTTGGCACCCGCACCAGGCCCGGCGCTTTTTTTGCCGGTCTGTTCTCGACGACGATTTTACAAAGTTCTATGGCTACCGCCCTAATCCTCACGGGGTTTTGTACGCAGGGGCTTGTCAGTGTCAGCGCCGGTCTGGCGGTGATGCTGGGGGCGGATCTGGGCACGACGCTGGTTGTCCAGATTCTGTCCTTCGATTTATCCTGGGTCGCCCCTTTACTGATCACGACCGGGTTTATTTTGTTCCGGGGGTATGAGCGCGCGGGCAAATGGGGACATATCGGAAAGTTTTTATTCGGTCTGGGCTTGATGTTGATGGCTCTTGCCATGATCCGGGAGAGCGCGGCCCCGCTGCGGGAGTCCCAGGTCCTTTCCGTTTTGCTGACCTCTCTTGGCGGCGATCTTTTCCTGCCTGTGTTGATCGCGGCGTTAATGACGTGGCTTATGCATTCGTCCTTGGCGTTTATCCTTTTGCTGGTTCCCTTCGCCACCAGCGGGATTTTGCCGGTCTCCGAAAGTCTGATGATGGTGCTCGGAGCAAATTTAGGGACGGTTTTCCCGCCCTTTATCGCGACGCTGAAGGACAAGCCGCCCGCGCGCCGGGTGATTGGCGGAAATATGTTGATCCGGGGCGTCAGCGTTTTGTTGTGTCTGCCGTTTTTAGGGTACGTGGAAGATCTTGTCCGTCTTTTCGGGGACGATCCGGGCCGCATAATCGTGAATTTTCATACGGGATTTAACCTCTTGATCGCGATCGTCTTTTTGCCTTTGACGCCGATCGTCGCGCGGATCGGGACCAGGCTTATTCCCGACGAAAAACGCGGAGTCGATCCGGGCGTTCCCAAATATCTGGACGAAAAAGCTGCCGAAAACCCCTCGGTGGGGCTGGCCGCCGCGGCGCGCGAAACGCTGCGTATGGCTGATCTGGTGGAAACGATGCTGGAAGAGACCATGATGGCGCTGCGCCATAACGATGAGAAGCTCGTGGCGCAAATACGGGAACAAGACAATATCGTGGACCGCCTGTACCGTGCGATCAAGATGTATATGGCGCGTATTTCCCAGGAACAGCTCGATCCAGACGAGGCGACGCGCTATGTTCAAATTTTAACCTTCTCGACAAATATCGAAAATCTGGGGGATCTGATCGACAAAAGCATGATCCCGATGACCCTGAAGAAAATCAAGGAACATAAACGGTTTTCGCAAGAGGGTTGGATGGAGATTCAAGAGGTCCACCAATTTGTCGTCGGGTCTGTCCGCCTGGCCCAGAACGTATTCCTGTCCGACGATATCCGACTCGCCCGGCAGCTTGTGGAACGCAAGGACGAGCTGCGGATGAAGGAAACCCGCCTGACGGTCTCCCACATGGAGCGAATCCGGGAGGGCGTTCCCGAAGCCATCGCGACTAGTTCCCTTCATCTGGATATTATTCGTGATTATCGCCGAATCAATAGCTATATGTGCACGGTCGCCTATCCGTTGCTCGAGGGAAAAGGGCAGCTGCACCAATCGCGCCTTATCCCCGTCGAATAAACAAATTCAGCCAACCCCTTATCTTTTTTGCTCGTTTTGCGGAAAAAGCTCCGTCTGGGCCAGCATCATCAGCGCGATAGGATCCGCAAGAAGAGGACGAAAAGGTAAAAAAGCGGCCGATGTTTTAGTCCGTTCCGGGACGGATAGAAGGCGAAAAGCGGCCTGCGTGTGGTTATCGGGCGCCGGGACGAAAGAAGAGAAGATCGATGCAGGGACGGAAGGTCTTTTCACTGCGGCCGTGCGCAAGGGAGACGGTGGAGTTTGTGGCGGCTCCTGGCTCTGGTCGTCGAATTTTTTCGCGAACAAATCGTAGACTCCAGCCAGCGTCCGGCTACGCCCGGTTTGCGGATCGTAGAACACGTTTCGGTTGACCTGCGCAGCTTTCGGAAACAAATCGGCCGCATTTTGTAGCGGGTTGTCTCTTTGCGCCTTCAGAAAAGCCGTGGCGCCGCCAGCCCCCATAAAATGGGCCAGGTAGAGTTCCGTCGCGCCGATATCTTCAATTCCCTGTCCCGCCATGTAGCGGCGATTTTCGGCGGCGAATTCCGCGGCGAGAAGGGCCGCCTTTTGGGGATCCTTACGCAGATCTAGAATTTCCTGTTTCAGGCGTGGATTTTGTTTATGCGTGCCGTTTTTTATTTTTTCGGCAAAATCGCCGAGACCGTATTTCGCGCCGTGTTTTTCGACCATGGACAGCCAGGTGCCTTCGATAAACTGGTAAAGTCCGGTGGCGCTGCTCGTTTTGGATTGAATCTCCGGTTTAAAGCTGCTTTCGGTCGCGGCTTGTTTGACCAGATAGGCAAAATCGACCCCCGTGCGGGCGCTTGCTTGCTTGATGGCGGACAGGACGTCCGGTGCGGCCTGTTTTGCCAGAGCGGCCACGCTGTTGATATTTAAGCTGTTTTGAGCTGTCGGCATAGGCTCCTCAAGCCGTTGTTTTGTCTCCTTTTCTGAAAAGCAAACAGCGTGCCAGTTTTACGCCGGTGGCTGATTGATAGAATCACTGAAAAGTGTTAAAATGCTCGGCGTACGCGTGGACAAGAAATCAAACCATCGGGGCCTCGACCATGACAATACGAAAGGGCATTATCCTTGCCGGCGGAAGCGGAACGCGGCTTTATCCCATCACAAAGGGAATTAGCAAACAGCTTCTGCCGATCTACGACAAGCCGATGATCTACTTTCCCCTGACGACCCTGATGCTCGCGGGGATCAGGGAGATCCTCGTTATCACAACCCCGCATGAACAGTTTTTATTCAAAAACCTTCTGGGGGACGGCTCGCAATGGGGCGTGTCTCTGGAATACGCCATACAGGAAACCCCGGCGGGCTTGCCGCAAGCCTTCACGATCGGCGAGGCGTTTCTGGCCGGTGGGCCTTGCGCGCTTATTTTGGGAGATAATCTGTTTTGGGGGCACGGCCTGACCGAGATCCTCCGTCAGGCGAACCAGCGCGTCGAGGGGGGAACCATTTTCGCCTATAAGGTCAAAAGCCCCGAGCGTTACGGCGTCGTCGCGTTTGATAAGGAAAGCCGGGTTCTGTCGATCGAGGAAAAACCGAAGGAGCCCAAATCGAACTGGGCCTTGACCGGGCTTTATTTCTTCGACAATCGTGTTGTAGAGATCGCCAAGGGGTTGAAGCCCTCGGCGCGCGGCGAGCTGGAAATCGTGGACGTTCACAATGCCTATCAAAAGGCCGGAACGTTGCATGTCGAGCTGATGGGCCGAGGGTATAGCTGGTTCGACACGGGGCTGCACTCATCCTTGTTGTCAGCAGGGCAATTCGTCGAAACGCTCCAGACCCGGCAGGGACAGGCCATTGCTTGTCCAGAGGAAATCGCTTTTTATAACGGCTGGATTTCCGCGGACGACGTTCTCAAAATCGCGGAGGATTTGTCCAAGAACGATTACGGCGCGTATTTGCGGGACATTGTCAGGGAATCTCAACAATGAGCAAAATTGTCTTTTTATCGGAAGCGATGACGCTTGCGCACCCGGCGCGAAGCCGTCTTTTGGCGACGGCGCTACAGGAAGCGAGCCACGAGATTCTTTACTACGAAAATCCTGTCTTTGACCATCTTTTGCCAAGGGTTCCGTTTACCGTGAATCCGCTCGACTCGAATAGCCCGGAATCGTTTAAGGAGCGTTTGGCGCAAGGGATTCCCCTTTATGACAGCGACACGATCGAACGCTATGTCCCGGAAGAACGAAAGATCCTGGCAAAGGAAAAACCCGACCTTGTTATCGGCGACTTCCGTAACACACTTCAAATCAGCGCGCGGCTGGAGGGCGTTCCTTATCTGAATTTGATGAATTTTCCCTGGAGTCTGCATGCAGAACATCATTACGAAATGCCGCCCGGCCGCGCATTGAAATATATAGGGAAATGGCTTGGCGATCAGCTTTTTAGGGCGTTTTCCCACAGCCTTATCAGGGGACAATGCGATCCGATGTTGAAGGCCAGAAAGAAAAACGGGCTTGAGGTTTTGCCCCCCAGTATTGAGTATATTTATACCGATGCGGACTACGTAGGGTACCTGGATTTGCCTTTTGTATATCAGGGTCTAAAGATGATTCCCGAAAACCACCGTTTCATCGGGCCGGTTATCTGGGAGCCTGATATTCCCCTGCCGGATTGGTGGAATAACGTTCCGCAAGACAAACCGATTATTTATATTAATCTCGGAAGCTCTGGCGACACGAAGACTTTGCCCGTTCTCTGCCAACGGCTTCACGACACGGGCCGATTTACTTTGATCGTTGGGACCGGAACAACCGAGACGCTTTCGGGGATCCCCGACTCTGTTTTTCAAGCGCCTTTTTTGCCGGGTACGAAAGCGTCAGAACGGGCCGATATCGTTATTTGCAACGGCGGGTCGCCCAACGCGATGGCCGCTCTGGCCGGCGGGGCCTACTGCATCGGGTTTTGGTCCAACCTGGATCAGGCCAAAAATATGTCCTTTCTTACAAAAAGGGGGCTTGGGGCCAGTTTTATCAATATCCCCTCGCGCATTTCAAAAGTCGTCAATTGTTGCCTCTCAGATCCTGTTTTGTCGAATAAACAAAAAGCCGATCTCGCCAGAGAATTCAAGGCGTGGGGTCCGGGGCCCCGTTTTGTTTCTTTTGTACAGAAGATTCTTGAACCCGGCCGGGTCGTTGCACCAAAACCAGAACAAGGACGAAGAGTCCAGTCGCGTTGAACATACGGCCGTTTCGGTATAGCTCTACCAGGGTGTCTGGGCAAATGCACGGCTGTTAGGCCTTATCTTTTTAACCCCAACCGATCCAAATGACATGGCCACAGGAACGGAAAACACAAACGTGAAGCCGCCAAAGAAATTCTTTTTTGACGTAAACAACTTCAACGACGATTTCGTCGAAGAAATCGTGCCGGAAGAACCACCTCCACCAATGTTTAGCGAAGAGGAGTTGGCGGCCGCACGGCGCGAATCGTTTACCGAAGGGAAGGCGGAGGGGTTGGCCGAGGCCGCTGCCGCCAGGGAAAAATTTGTTGCCGGGGTTCTGGAAAAAATCGAAGCGCATTTTACGCTTTTATTTGCGGCAGAATCCGAACGAGAATCCTGTTTTGAGACAGAATCGGTTTTTCTGGCGGGTGAGATTTTGCGTAAGCTGTTCCCGGCCCTTAACGCGCGCCATGGTCTGGAGGAGGCCCGCACCGTTATCAAGGATGTTCTGGCGAAAAGAGACAGAACGCCCCGAATCGTGATCGAGGTAAGCGCGGATGATGCGAGTGACATCGAGGATGGTCTTTCGCCTCTTCGCGATTCTCTGGCCGCGGATGGGGAGATAGTAGTGACGGGACGAAATGATATGACATCCGGCGATTGTCGTATGCGGTGGAAAGAGGGGGGCGCGCATCGGGATTCGGTCGCGCTGGCCGATCAAATCGCAAAACAAATGGAACAGATACTTGCAGGCAAGCCCCGCCTGCATGATAATCAGGGGGAGATAACGGAAGATACGCCCGCCACCCAACCGCCTCTGAGTGAAAACGGAGAAGAAGAATGAGCGACGAACAGGATATTCCCAGTGAAGACGAGCAAGTAGCCGCGATGATGGGCGCCGCCGGGGATGGTGGGGTTGACGGATCGAACGGCATGGTGCTGAACGAAATTGAATCGGCGGATACTGGCGAAGACGAAACGGAGTACGCCATTGGGGAGGCCATGGCAAGCGATGTGACGGCAATCTATGAGATTCCGGTTCAGATATCAGCCGTTCTCGGAAA